>NZ_JALLIO010000010.1:0-150482 GCF_023242305.1 Curtobacterium sp. MWU13-2055 | reverse complement strand
CGCGCTGACCGCCAAGGTCGACTCCGTCGACAGCATCGCCAAGACGGCGGTCGTGTCCGGCACGGCCACCAAGGGCGCGGCGATCTCCATCGGCGACGAATCGACCACCGCCAACGCTGAAACCGGCGCCTGGTCCCTCACCGTCGGTGGCCTCGAAGTCGGGGACAACGAGCTCGTCGTGATCCAGAAGGTCAATGACCGCGAGATCGACCGGGTGACCGTGACCGCGACTGTCGAGGGCCGTGCCGAACTGGCACCCATCACGCTGTCCGGTCCGGCCTCGGTCACCCCGGGGCGCTCGAACACTTTCACGGGCAAGGCGGAGCCGGGCGCGACCTACCGGGTGCTCAACGTCTCCGGCAACCAGATCGTCCCCGACATCCGCGACGTCGACGACCAGGGCAATTGGACGTTCGACCGCGTCGTCTCCAACGGCGCATCGAACTTCCGGTTCGTGATCGAGCAGACCAAGAACGGCCAGGTCGCCAAGTCCGAGCTGTTCACCATCAACGCCACGGCACTCGCCCCGGTGAAGGTCCTCACACCGGAACGGGTCACCCCGGGCCGCTCGAACACCTTCACGGGTACCGGTGAGCCCGGCGCCACCTACCGGGTGCTCAACATCTCCGGCAGCCAGATCGTCCCCAACATCCGCAATGTGGACAACGCGGGCAACTGGACGTTCGACCGCGTCGTCTCCAACGGCGCACCGAACTTCCGGTTCGTGATCGAGCAGACCAAGAACGGCCAGATCGAGAAGTCGGAGCTGTTCACCATCGACGCGGCGGGCTTGGCTCCGGTGACCGTCGACAACCGTGCAGTCACGCCCGGCGTCGTGAACACCTTCACCGGCACCGGTGAGCCCGGCGCCACCTACCGCGTGCTGAACATCAGCGGCACGCAGATCGTCCCCGGCATCTTCGAGGTCGACTCCGAGGGCGAATGGCGCTTCGACCGTGCCGTTTCGCGCGGTGCGACCGAGTTCCGGTTCGCCCTGGAGCAGACCAAGAACGGCAAGACGGAGCTCAGCGAGCTCTTCACCCTGCCGGCCGACACCAAGTAGCACCCTCCGGCGGCCCCTCCTCTCGCAGTTCGCGACAGGAGGGGCCGCCCCACGCTCACCAGAGAGGAAAACCCGATGAACACCACGATCTCCCGCGGTCTCGCGGCCGCATCCATCGCCCTCGTCGCCGCACTCGGCATGACGGCGTGCAGCTCCTCCGATGCCAAGGACCCCGCGCCGACGGCTTCCAGCACCGCGAAGGCCGCCCAGACCACCTACAACGAGTGCATCGACGGCGCCGTGCAGCTCTGGGACGACAACGCCGACTCGAAGAAGACGATCACGACGGACGACTGCGCCGCAGCGAACCTCATCAGCTCGGACCGCACGTACGAACTCGGCACGATCGGCACCATCACCGTCGAGGCGAGCAACGCCACGATCTCGGTCGCCTCGACGAAGAAGGTCTTCTTCAGCGGGTCGAACAACACCATCACCTACACGGGCGAAGCACCGAAGGTCGACGACCAGGGCAAGAAGAACACCATCAAGGCAGCCGACTGACCCCAGCCCACCCCGCAGGGCCCCATCACCACCGTGACCTCCGAGAGGCCGACGGCCAGATCGGCCTCGGCCTCTCGGACTCGCGACGCAGCGAGACCTTGGGATCGGTGGAACCAGCACCTCCCGTGAAAGAGAGTCACATCTCCATGCCCAGAACCAAGTGCACCTTCACCGCAGTGGGTGCAACGACGCTCACAGCAGCGGTCGTCATCGCCGGCCTCGGCTTCGGCCCGGGCGCAGCCGTCGCCGCACCGTCCGAGGAGGCCCAGTCGTCGGCTTCCTCCGCGTCCGAGGTGCCGACGACCGATGCCACCACGATCTCCGGGTCCGCCGGGGCCGAGGTCGTCACGTCCGACCTCCCTGCTCCCGTCGTCACGAACCCGCTCCGCCACGCCGATGGCGCCGGCGTCCGGTTCCAGTACACGGTCGCCGGCACGCCCGGCGCCGAGGTCTGGATCGAGGACCGCACCCCCGGTTTCGCCAAGGTCGGGACCATCGGCGCGAGCGGCACCGCGGTGATCGACACCCAACGCGGCCACGAAGGGGCAACCCTCCAGCTGCGCATCGGCTCGCAGGTCTCCGGGAACACTCGCGTCGAGACCGCGGACATCCCAGCGACACTTCCAGCCCCCGAGGTGAGCAGCGCGTACCGGTACACCGACGCGTTCCGTGACACGAAGTTCGAGTACACGATCTCCGGGACCGCCGGCGCGGAGGTCTGGCTCAACGACAGGGACCCCGACGACGCCCACGTGGGCACGATCGGCGAGGACGGAACCGCCGTCATCACGACCGATCGTGGGCACGGAGGCGCAACCGTGCTGCTCCGGCTCGCGGCACAGCAGTCCGAACGCGTGTCGATCGCGGTCGAGGACATCAAGAACCAGCTCCCCGCTCCGACCGTCACCGGGGCGACCCGGTACATCGACTCGAACGGCGACACGAAGTACACCTACACGATCACCGGCATCACGGGTGCGACGGCGCAGTACCGCACCCAGGTCGGCGACTTCACCAGGCTCGGCACCATCGTCGCCAACGGCGCCACCACCTTCACCGGCGCCGACGGCAAGAACGACGGCGAGATCGAGTTCCGCCAGCAGCTCAGCAGCAACGGGGACTCCCCGATCGTGGCGTTCCGAGCCAGCGACATCGTGGGCACGCTGGCGCCGGTGACGGTGACGACGAAGACCTACAACGCCGGCACCACGAACAGGTTCGAGGGCACGGCGCATCCCGGCGCGCAGCTGCAGATCGTCAACAACTCCGGAACCGTCCTGGTCGACGGCATCTCCGTCGGCGCCGACCGCAAGTGGTCCTTCAGCCGTGCCATGTCGGCGAGCGCCACCGGCTTCGAGTTCAAGGTCGTCCAGGCGATGGACGGGAAGACCGCGACCTCGGAGCTCTTCCGCGTCGAGGCCGTGAAGGACTGGAAGCCCGGCGCGGTCGACAACCAGTACGTGTCCTCGGGCGTGGTGAACACCTTCACCGGTACCGCGACGCCCGGTGCGACGATCCGCGTCCTGAACGTGTCGAACACCCAGATCGTGAACAACACCATCCGCGCGGACCAGAACGGCCGGTGGGCGTTCACGCGGGGCATCAGCAACGACGCCACGAACTTCCGCATGAAGATCGAGCAGCGGCTCGGTGACGACGTCCGCACGAGTGCAGTGTTCACGATCGATGCTGCCCCGATCACGCAGGCGCGGATCACCGGTCCGTCGCGCCTGGTTCCGGGGGTCGCGAACACGTTCACCGGCACCGTCGACCCGGATGCCACGATCCGGATCCTGAACGGCTCCGGAACCCGGATCGTCGCACCGGACGACATCACCGTCGACGCGAACGGCACCATGGCCTTCGACCGCGTGGTCTCCCGCACCGCGACCGAGTTCCGCTTCAAGGTCGAGCAGACCAAGGACGGGTACATCCGCACGTCGAACGTCTTCACGGTCCGGCCGTAGCTCCGCCACCGGCGAGTGACGAAGGGGACGGGGGCTGACCCCGTCCCCTTCTGCGTGCCGTATTGTTCTTTCACATGTAATGTTTTAGACTGGTGCTGCAACCCGACCGGAGGCCCTCCTTGAACTACCTTGCCGTCATCCGCGCCCTGCTCTCGGGCTGGTGGATCATCGCCGGCGCCACGCTCATCGGGGCTGGCGCTTCCCTCGTCGTCACCACCATCACGCCGCCGACGTACCAGTCGTCGACCTCGTACTACGTGTCCGTCGCCGGGGTCACCTCGGCGACAGCCGGTGAGATCGCGCAGGGGTCGACGGCCGCGCAGCAGAAGATCAAGTCCTACATGCAGCTCGCAGCCTCTCCCCGGGTCCTGCAGGGCGTGATCGACGAGCTCGACCTGGACACCACGCCAGCTGCCCTCGCGTCCCAGGTCACCACGTCGGTCGACACGGGCAGCGTCATCATCAAGATCGCCGTGCAGGACGACTCCGCGAAGGCGTCGGCCACCATCGCCGAACGGATCGGGAAGAGCCTCGCCACCGTGGTGCAGCAGATCGAGCCGACCGGCGCCGACCGGAAGCCGTCGGTCACGCTCGAAGAAGTCACACCGGCCTCCGTGCCGACGAGCCCCATCGCTCCGCGGAAGGCCGCGGACATCGCACTCGGCCTGTTCGGCGGCCTCGCTGTCGGTGCAGCCCTCGCCCTGCTCCGCGCCGCCGTCGACACGCGGATCCGCTCGGGCGAGGACCTCGACGTCGACGTGCCCGTGGTCGGCGACATCGCGTTCGACACCGACGCTGCCCGTCAGCCGCTGATCATCCGCGACGAGGTCAACTCCGCCCGGTCCGAGGCCTTCCGCAGCCTCCGCACCAACATCCAGTTCCTGCGGACGAGCGGCGCCCCGACCATCGCCCTGACGAGCGCTCGCCCGTCCGAAGGCAAGACGACCACCACCGCCAACCTCGGGATCGCGTTGAGCAAGAGCGGCATCCGGACGGTCATCATCGACGCCGACCTCCGTCGACCGAACGTGGCCGCCCTGATGAACATCGAGGGTGCCGCCGGACTGACCGACCTGCTCGTCGGTCGTGTCGAGCTCGAGGACGTCCTGCAGGACTGGGGCGTCGACGGTCTCGCTGTCCTGCCCGCCGGCACGGTCCCGCCGAACCCCAGCGAGCTCATCGGGTCCGAGGCGATGGCCCGGGTCCTCGCCGAGCTGGCGTCGCGCTTCGACGTCGTGCTGGTCGACACGCCCCCGGTGCTCGCCGTCACCGACTCGGCGCTCGTCAGCACCCTCGTGTCGACGACCCTGCTGGTCACCGCCGCGAACCAGACGAAGACGTCCGACGTGCGTCTGGCGATCGAGGCGCTGTCGCGCGTCGGTCAGCAGGTCGCCGGCGTCGTCCTCACCAAGACGAAGCACAAGGCGTCCCGCAGCGCCTACTACCGCTCGGAGTACACGAGCGCCCGTACCGCCTGACCGATGACAAGGACCCGATCGATGCTCCGCCCACGCACCCTCCGTCCACGCACCCTCCGCACGAAGCGCCTCCTCGACGTCGTCGGCGCCGCCGTCGCACTCGTCGCACTCGCTCCGGTGCTCGCCGCTGTCGCCGCCCTGGTCGCCGCGAAGCTCGGCCGCCCGGTGCTGTTCCGCCAGCGCCGCCCCGGACTCCACAGTGAGCCGTTCACGATCCTGAAGTTCCGCACGATGCTCGAACCCGATCCGGGACGCGGCCGCGTCTCGGACGCCGACCGGCTCACCCCGTTCGGCGAGTTCCTGCGGTCCACGAGCCTCGACGAGCTGCCCAGTCTCTGGAACATCCTGCGCGGCGACATGAGCTTCGTCGGTCCCCGCCCGACCCTCTGCCGGTACCTCGACCTCTACACCGCCGAGGAGGCCCGCCGACACGACGTCCTGCCCGGCCTGACCGGTCTGGCCCAGGTCCGCGGGCGCAACGCGCTGCCGTGGCCCGAGCGGCTCCGGTCGGACGTCGAGTACGTCGACACCCTGACCCTCGGCCTCGACCTGCGCATCCTGCTCCGCACGGTGGGCATCGTGCTCCGTCGAGAGGGCATCGCAGCGCCGGGCCACGTCAGTTCCGACGTCTTCGAGGGCACGGCCGCGATGACGGGTGGCTCCCGGTGAAGACCGCCTGGATCGTCAACCACTACGCGCACCACCACGAGCGCGACGGGCGCGCGACCCGGCACCAGCACCTGGCCGACGGCCTCCGCGAGCACGGGTGGCACACGGTGGTCATCGCCGCCGGCACGGACCACCCGTCCGGCCGCTCGCACCTCCGCGGCACGACGCTGCGCGAGCGCTGGTCCGGCGACGGCTACGAGTTCTGCTGGCTCCGCGGAGTCGACCACCGCGGGTCCGGCGTACGCCGCGCGATCCGCCGCGTCGCCGACATCGGCCTGTTCACCGCGCTGCTCCTGGCTCCGCGCACGCTCCGGGGCCTCCCCCGCCCGGACGTCGTGATCGGTGGGTCGTTCCACCCACTGGCGGCGTGGGCGGCTTCGATACTCGCTCGACGGCTGGACGTGCCGTTCGTCTTCGAGCCGCGCGACCTCTGGCCGGAGTCGGCACTCGGGCTCGCGGGGATGACCGAGCGGCACCCGGTGATCCGCGTCCTCCGACGACTGGAGCGGGCCGTCGTCCGTCGGGCAGCGCACATCGTCTCCCCACTCGAGGGCGTCGGGCGGTACTACGCCGACCGCGGTCAGCCCACCCCCTTCACGTGGATCCCGAACGGCGTGGCGATCGACGAGCAGACGGACCAGCCAGACACCACGGCCGCCGAAACGACGAGCACCGCCACCGACACCGACACCGACACCGACCGCTTCACGGTCACCTACATCGGTTCGATGGGCCCGGCCAACGCCCTCGAGGCCGTGCTCGACGGCTTCGCGCTCGCCAGCCGTCGGTCCGCCGCTCGCGGCGGACCGCACCTGGTGCTCCGCATGGTCGGGGACGGATCGGACGTCACCGCGCTCCGGGAACGCGCGTCGCGCCTCCCGGCCGGTACCGCCGTGATCTGGGACGGACGCGTGCCGCAGGACCACGCGCGTCGCATCGGCCGACAGGCCGACTGCCTGGTCGTCAACATGCACGACCTGCCGCTGTACCGACACGGCGTCTCGATGAACAAGCAGTACGAGTACATGCTGCTCGGCCGCCCGTTGCTCGTCGGCGCACCCGTCACGCTCGAACCGGTGGCCGCGTCCGGCTCGGGCATCCACGTCCGACCCGACGACCCCGAGGCGATCGCCGAGGGCATCGAGACCCTCGCGGCGATGCCGGCTGACGAACGCGCCGCGATGGGCGCCCGAGGCCGCGACCACGTCATCCGCGAGCACGACTACCGCCGGCTCGCCGGCGTCCTGGCGGGCGTCCTCGACGACACCGTCGCCTCCCGCTGACCTCCCCACGACCACCGCGCACCACCCGAGGAAACCCGAGCATGAACCCCGACATCGTCCACGTCTCCAGCGCCCACCCCTGGGTCGACAACCGCGTCCACCTGCGCGAGGCCGCCGCAGCGGCCGCCGCCGGCTACCGCGTCCGGCTCATCGCCGTCGCGTCCGACCTCAGCGCGCCAACGACGGCCGTCGAGGTGGTGCGGATCCCGCGGCGAGCGCGCGTCCGACGCATGGTCGTGTCGACGACACAGGCACTCGTCCTCGCGCTGCGCTCGCGCGCACAGGTGGTGCACCTGCACGATCCCGAGCTGATCTGGACGGTCCCGGTGCTCCGGCTCGCCGGTCGCACCGTCGTCTACGACGCCCACGAGGACCTGCCCGACCAGGTCTGGGGCAAGGACTACCTGACGCACCGGCAGCGCGCCGTGTTCGCGTGGCTGTCGCACGGCCTGCTGCGGGTCGCCGGGACGGCGCACCGCGTCGTCACGGCGACCGAGTGGACGGGGCGCCGGTTCCCGGCATCGCGCCGCATCGCGATCCACAACTTCCCCTTCGCGCGTCCGGAGGACGACGCCCAGCTCGGACTGGAGGCCCGCCCCGCCCTGGTCGCGCACGTCGGGGTCCTGAGTCGCGACCGTGGGATCGACGTGCTCGCGTCCGTGGTCGAGGAACCGTCGTTCCCGGCGGACTGGCGGATCGAGATGGTCGGTTCGATTGACCGGGCGACGTCGACGGATCGGCTGCGAGCCGCCGAGGCGACCGGCTCGGCCGTGCACGGCGGTGTCGTCGGTCCGATGGAGGCACGCGACCTGCTCCTCCGCGCCCGCATCGGGGTCGTCCCGTTCCGACGGACCCCCGTCACCGACCAGATCTTCCCGACGAAGCTGTTCGAGTACCTGGCAGCCGGGCTCGCCGTCATCGCCACCGACATCCCGTTGTGGCGACACCTGCTGCGCGGCGTCGAGTGCGTGACGTTCGTCCCCGCCGACGACCCGGCGGCCATCGCCGAGGCGATCCGCCGGTACGCCGACGACCCTGCCCTGCTCCGTCGGCACGGTGCCGAGGCCCGGCGCGCCGCAGCACGCTTCACGTGGGCCCCGGAGGCCGAGCGGCTCGTCGCGATGTACGACGAGCTCCTGCCCGGCGTCCGCACCGCGCGCCTGAGCGCGACGGCCACCCGGTGACGCAGGCGACGATCGACCGGGCCGCCCTCGCCCGGCCGGTGGGGCGTGCGGCCGGGGTGTTCGCCGCGGTCGGGCTCCTCGGCCTGACGATGAACTGGATCTCGGCGAACCTCGTCGCGCCGCTGTTCTCGTACCTCGGGTACGGCTTCGTGCCCGCCTCGTGGCAGGCGGTGCTCGTCGTGATCACGCTCACGGCCACCGTGGCGCTGACGCTGCCGCGGGTGCTCGTCCGGCCGTCGCACGTCGTGCTCTGGACCATCTTCGTCGTCTGCGTCAGCCCGACGATGATCATGAGCGTCTCGACCGGGTACGTGTCCACCGCCACCGCGATCGGGTTGAGTGCAGCCGTCGGCACGGCGTTCTCGCTGGTCAGTCTGGCCACCCCGCGCAGCGCGACGGCGCCGGCGGCGCAGCTCGACCCAGCGGACGACGTGCTCGTCGTCGGTCCGCGCAGGATCGACCGCGGCATGCTCACGTGGACGGTGTGCTGGGTGTACTCGCTCGTCACGTACGGGCTGATGGCGGCCACGGTCGGCATCCACATCCGGTTCCTGGCGCTCGACGACATCTACGAGGTGCGCGCCGACTACTCGTCGGACGTCGGCAGTGGCGGTGCCCTCGGCTACCTGCTGACCGGTCAGGCGTACGTGATCAACCCGCTCCTCCTCGCACGGGGCATCTTCCGTCGGCGTCCGTCGCTGGTGGTCCTCGCCCTGGTCGGGCAGTTCCTGCTGTACTCGAGCACCGGCTTCAAGGCAGTCCTGTTCTCGTTCGTCGCCGTCCTCGGCATGGCGGTGCTGTTCCGGGGGACGAAGCCGGCGCGGTCGCTCGCCTTCCTCGGTGCCCCGCTCGCGATCATGGTGGTCTCCGCCTTCGCTGACGAGGTGCAGGGGGGCATCACGTGGACGTCGGTGTTCACGCGCCGCTTCATGCTGACGCCGGGGCTGCTGTCCTCGGTGTACGTCGACTACTTCTCCGACAACCCCGTCGCGAAGTACGGCTACTCGTTCCTCAGTACCTGGGTCGACTACCCCTACGACCTGCCGCCACCCAAACGGATCTCCGACTACCTGGTGCCCGGCTCGGTGGGCTACGCGAACGCCAACCTGTTCGCCGACGGGTTCGCGAACCTCGGGTGGATCGGGATCTTCGTCGCTGCGGCTGCGCTGTTCGTCTGGCTGCGGTTCCTCGACGGTGCGAGCCGGGGGCTCCCGATGCGCGTCGCGGCGATGGCGGTGGTGATGCCGAGCATCATGCTGTCGAACACGTCGATCTTCACGGCGATGCTCTCGCACGGGCTGCTGATGGGGACGCTGATCCTGCTGATCGCACCCCGCAGTGGCTGGGAGCGGGCGCCGCGGAACGGTTCCGACCGCCGCGCAGCTCAGCCTTCGCGGACGCGGACCACCGCTCCGGCAACGGCCACGACCGCAGTCGTCGTCGCGCCCCAGTCGTTGTCCACGAGCACCAGGTCGTTCGCCGTCTGCCGACACAGCACCCCGTAGACGGCGCCCTGCTCGACACTGCCGTCGTAGTGGTTGCCCATCAGGTGCCCGCGGTTCTCCGTGGCGCGGACGTCGATCGCGACCGACGTCGCGCTTCCCTGCTTCCGCAGCCCGGCGATGCGGTTGCCGACGAGGGCGATCGCGTCGTTCGAGTGGTACAGCGAGAGGCCGCGCCGGACCCCGCTCGGCAGGTGGTTGTGTGCGACCAGCAGGTCCCTGGTGAGGTACACGAGGACCGCGCCGTCACGGTCGCCGTCCCCGTACCCCGTCACGGTGTTGCCCCGGACGATGCCGTTCGCCCGTTCGGCATCGTCGCCGACGGTCTCCCCGGCACCCCGGACGACGATGCCGGAACCCGGTCCTGGGGTCGTCCGCCGGACGACGTTGTCGATGACGGAACAGTCGAGCGGCGCGTACTTCGTAGCACTCGCGTCCGACTCGTCCTTCGAGGGGACGACGGCGATGCCCACCCGGCAGTCCTCGACCAGGTTGCGCAAGATCGCGATGGACTGCCCGCCGTGCGTGTCGATGCCCTCCCAGGCGGGGACGTCGGACACGTGGTTGTCGGCGATGACGACACGAGCGGACCGCGGCGCCTCGACGAGCCCGGTGGTCGTGGCCCGCACGGCCTCGATCCCGTAGGAGTTCGGGTAGGGCGCCGGCTGGGTGATCCGAGCGATCCGGTTGCGCAGCACGGAGCCGTCCGTGCACGAGAACATGAGGACCCCGGCGTACCCGATGTCCGCGATCACGCTGTCGGCGACGCTGAAGACCCCGCAGTGCTCGAGCAACACCCCGTCGTGCGGGAAGTCACGGATGTCCGCGCCCTGGACGTGCACGTCCCGCAGCGGTCGCGCCGACGTCCCGGCGATGTGCACCCCGCGGCCGAGGCCGGCGTGGTCCGACCCCGATCCGCGGAGGACGGCGTCGACGATGGTCACACCCGAGGCCGTGACGACCACCAGATCGATGTCGCGCGAGGTGGAGAGCGACCCGCCCACGAAGCGGATCGTCAGTGGCCGGTCGACCACCACGGGCGCTGAGAGCACCCAGTGCCGGGTCACGACGAGGACGCCGTCCGGGTCTGCGGCGGCAACGGCGTCCTGCAGCCGTGCGACGCCGATGTCGGACCGCGGCTGCGGCTGCGACTGCGGCTGCGGCTGCGACGCCTGCGCGCGCCCGGCGGGGGCGAGCAGCGCGACCGGGATCGCGCTGGCCGCACCGAGCAGTGCGTCACGACGACTGATGTGCGGACGCGACGACGTGCCGCGGGTCACCGTCCGGTCGCTTCCGGCATCGGTGCCACACCGGACAACGACCGGTACAGGTCGAGGAGCACCTGTTCCTCGCGGTCCCAGCGGAAGCGCTCGCGTACCAGGGCTCGCCCGGAAGTCGCGTGACGCAGGAGGAGCTCGGGGTCCTCGTCGTACCGGCGGATCGCGGCGACCACGGCCTCTGGGTCGCCCGGCGGGACCCACGTCGCGCAGTCGGCGCCGGCGAGGAGTTCCCGCCAGAGGGGGACGTCCGTCGCGACGACCGCGAGGCCTGCTTCCAAGTACTCGAACAGCTTGGTCGGGATCGAGGCTGCGTACGCCGGAGTGGGGAAGAGCGGGAGGAGCCCGATGCGCGCGGACACCAGCAGGTCGCGGGCGGCGTTCGGGAGCAGGACGCCACGGTGGTCGATCCGGCGCGCGCGGACGAGGTCGTCGAAGGCTCGGCGGTCGACCGCTCCGTCGATGGGTCCGGCCGTCCGCACACGCCAGCCGTCGGGGAGCTTCCGGGACGACGCGACACCGGTCAGCACGTCGAGGCCCCGGTCGCGGCTCATCGACCCGATGTAGACGACGGTCTTGTCGCGGTCGATCACCGACTGCACCGCCGTGTCCTCGGCTCGCAGCTGCGGGACGTTCCGGACCAGCACCGTGCGGTCGACGGGGAACCGGCGCGCGATGGTCGGGGTCGCCGCCACCACCGTCCGGGCTCGCCGCGCGACGACGAGCACCGCGTGCGCTGCGACCGTGCTGACGCGGCGGGCGACCGGTCCCAGGTACTCCTTGCCCCGCACCTGTGCCGGCAGGTCTTCGTGCGCGTCGTAGACGACCGTCCGGTGGAGGCCGCGGAGCACGGGGACGGCCCACACGAGCTCGGGGTCGTGCAGGTGCACGATCGGAGCCCGCGACGACAGTGCCGCGTGGACGGCCTGGACGGACGACACCAGGACGCGGCGCCCGCGGCGTCGTGCCGGGAGCCTGCGGACGTACACCCCGGTCTCGGGGTCGGGCTGGTCCCAATCGCGATCGGCACCGACGCCCGCTGCTGCGACGGCGATCAGGGCGGTGCGGTACCCGGCCTTCGCCGCGCTCCCTGCAGCGCGGAGGTGCACGCGGTTGTCGGTCCACGGGTGCGCACTCGAGACGTGCACGATCTCGAACGGGCGGGGACGAAGGGGCATGCCCCGAAGCTAGGGGTCTCCTCGCCCACGAAGCGAGTTATCTACATGTCGCATTTCACGGATCGGTTGTCCAGAGCGGCGTGTGCGGTTCGGTCGTGGACCCGGGCGGCCCGGAGGACGAGGAGGAGCACCGCCGCGTACGAGATCGCCATCGCGGAGGCGAGCGACACGAGCACGACGGGCATCGGCGCACCGAGCAGCGACGGCACGAGCACTGCCGAGGCGGACAGCGCGAGCCGTGCTCCGTCCCAGACCAGTTGCGCTCCCTGCCGCTGCAGCATCGAGAGCACCTGCGTGACCGGCGACACCGCGACCTGGATCGCGAAGGCCGGGACGAGCACCTGCGCGTACGTCCCCGAGACGGCCCACTCCGGGCCGAACACCGTCGAGAACACCGCCGGGCCGAGGAGCACGACCACCACCGCGGCCACCGCCCCGGCGAGCGCCAACCGCACGACGAGGCGGACCAGCAGCCCGCGGACCGGATCGGCCGAGCGGATGCGGAGGCCGAACGCCCCGGCGGCGTACTGCGCGGTGGCGTCGGCGACCATGCCGACCGGAGCGCCGAGCACCCGCATCGTGAGGGCGACGAAGCCCGCGGCGACGCTGCCGTGCAGGGCGGCGATGAGCAGCGACGGTGCCTGCTGCCCGACGACGTTGAGCATGGAGGACCACGGCGTGATGAGGAGGAACCGCCGGTGGTCCCGAGCGGCGGCCGAGAGCGTCCGCGGGGTGGTCCGCGCGGCGTCGCCCCGCCGGAACCGGACCATCCCGAGCAGGGCTGCGATCCGTCCCACGGCGAGGCCGCCCACCAGACCGATCGGACCGGCGACGGCCATCGTCAGGTTCCAGACGGACTGACCGACGCCCTGACAGGCGTTGCGCACGGCGATCGAACGATGTCGTTGCTGACGCGCGAGCACGGCCGAGGCGATCCGTTGCGCTCCCACGGCGACGACGGTCACCGGGACGACCCACCACAGTTCTGCGAGGGCCGGGGCGGCGAACCACCGCGCCGCATCGTGCCGGAGCGCCCAGGACGCCCAGGTCGTCCCGGCGCCGACGGTCAGTGTCGAGAGGAGCCCCAGGACGACCAGCGCCCTGGCCGTCGCTGTGTGGTGCGCGACGACCAGGGCGCGGTCGGTGCCGAGTGTCGCGCCGGCACCGAGGATGCTCGCGACCGCCGTGACCACTGCGAGGGTGCCGAAGTCGGCTGGCGTGTACAGCCGGGTGAGGAGCGGCGAGATCGCCACGACGAGCCCCTGCCCGAGGACGGTGCCGAGGAGGATCGTGGCGATCGCCGGGAGACGCCGTCGGGGCGTGGAGCGCACTGCGTCAGGCCGACGGGGCGACGGCAGGAGCGCCGATCGCCGTCACGGTGGTCGATGCCCACCGAGCGACGTCCAGCACGCGCCGGCCGTCGACGACGGTCCGGACACCGGGCAGACGGGACTCGTCCCACGTCGCGTACTCGGCGTGGTCGGCCTGCACGACTGCGGCGTCGACGGGCTCGCCGTCGGCGTGGGGCTCGAAGCCGAGACGGCGGAGTTCGTCGGCGGAGTACAGCGGGTCGGAGACCGTCACGAGCGCGCCGTGTGCCCGGAGTGCGTCGACCGTGCCGAACACTCCGGAGAAGGCGGTCTCCTTCACCCCGCCGCGGTACGCCGCGCCGAGGACGACGACGCGCTGGTCACGCAGGTCGCCGTGCAGGCGCTCGAGGAGGTCGACCGCGTGCGACGGCATCGCGGCGTTCCGGGCACGCGCAGCACGGACCACCGTCGCCTCCGGGTCGTTCCAGAGGTACAGCCGGGGGTAGACCGGGATGCAGTGCCCGCCGACGGCGATCCCGGGCCGGTGGATGTGGCTGTACGGCTGGGAGTTGCACGCCTCGATGACGGCGGCGATGTCGATGGCCTGTCGTTCGGCGAACCGTGCGAACTCGTTCGCCAGGGCGATGTTGACGTCGCGGTAGGTGGTCTCGGCGAGCTTCGCGAGCTCGGCGGACTCGGCGGTGCGGAGGTCCCAGACGCCGTTCGGGCGGTCGAGGTCGTCGCGCTCGTCGAACTGCAGGACGGCTTCGTAGAAGGCGCGTCCGCGTGCGGAACCCTGGTCGGACAGCCCGCCGACGAGCTTCGGGTAGCGGCGGAGATCCGCGAACACCCGCCCCGTCAGCACGCGCTCGGGCGAGAACACGACGTGGAAGTCCCGCCCCTCGACGAGTCCGGACCGCTGCTCGAGCCGAGGCGCCCAACGGCCACGGGTGGTCCCGACCGGGAGCGTGGTCTCGTAGGCGACCAGGGTGCCGGGTCGCAGGTGGTCCCCGATCGTGTCGGTGGCGGCGTCCATCCAGCCGAAGTCCGGGATGCCGTCCGAGTCGACGAACAACGGGACGACGACCACGACGACGTCGGCCTCGGGGATCGCGGTGGCGGCGTCCGTGGTCGCCCGGAGCCGACCTGCGGACACGACCTCGCGCATCCCCTCGGCGAGCCCGTGCTCGCCGGGGAAGGGTTCGATGGCCGCGTTCACCGCATCGACCACCCCGCTCGCCACGTCGAGGCCCGTGACGCGGGCACCGGACCGGGCGTACTGCACGGCGAGCGGGAGTCCGATCTTGCCGAGACCGACGACGACGACGTTCATGCTGCTGCTCCTTCGGGCTCCGTGCCGAGCTGCACGGTCTGCTGGATCCGCGAGGACTCGAGGACTGCCTCGGCGACCAGCACCGTGCGCAGCCCGTCGCGGAGGGTGACGATGTCGGACGGGCGCCCGAGCACGGCGTCGCGGAACGCCTCGTGCTCGACGAGCAGGGGCTCGCGCTTGGTGATGGCGAACCGGGTGCTCGCCCCCTCGGACACACCCCGGAAGGCGGCCACCTGGTCCCACTCGGTCCGGACGGTGCCGTTCTCGTGGAAGGTCAGGTCGGCGGTGAGCGTGTCCGCGACGAAGGTGCCGCGTTCGCCGGTGACGATCATCAGTCGTTCCTTGAACGGCGTCAGCCAGTTCACGAGGTGGGACGTCAGTGTGCCGTCAGCCAGGCGACCGGTGACGGTCACCAGGTCTTCGTGCGGCCGCCCGCTCTTCGTCCCCGCGAGCGCCCCGACGTGGGCGAACGGCGACCGGGTGATCCACGAGGTCGAGTCGATGTCGTGGGTGGCGAGGTCCTTCACCACGCCGACGTCGGCGATCCGGGCGGGGAAGGGCCCCTGGCGACGCGTGACGATCTGGTAGACGTCGCCCAGTTCTCCGGCGTCGAGTCGCTGCCGCAGCGCCTGCAGTGCGGGGTTGTACCGCTCGATGTGTCCGACCGCACCGACGAGTCCGGCGTCGTCGAAGGCGGCCACGAGCCGCGCGGCAGCAGGACCGTCGACCGCGACGGGCTTCTCGATCAGGGCGTGCACCCCCGCCTCGGCGAGCTCCACGCCGACGGCTTCGTGCAGTGCGGTGGGGACTGCGACGACCGCCGTGTCGATGCCGATGGCGAG
Organism: Curtobacterium sp. MWU13-2055; assembly: GCF_023242305.1. Taxonomy (NCBI): domain Bacteria; kingdom Bacillati; phylum Actinomycetota; class Actinomycetes; order Micrococcales; family Microbacteriaceae; genus Curtobacterium; species Curtobacterium sp. MWU13-2055. The sequence continues at coordinate 134,892 of NZ_JALLIO010000010.1, read as the reverse complement.
CAGCTCGCTGACGGAACGGACGACCGGCACCCCCTGAGCGACGTCGTGCCGGTCGCCGAGCGCATCGGCGACACCGACCAGTTCGACCCCGTCGATCGAGCGCAGGACCCGGGCGTGGTGCCGCCCCATCATCCCGAGGCCGATCACGCCGGCCCGCAGCACGCGGCTCATCGGCCGGCCCCGGCGAGGGTGTTGACGGCCTCGACGACGCGGTCGAGCTGGGACAGGGTCAGGGTCGGGTACACCGGCAGCGCGAGGACCTCGGTGGCTGCGCGCTCGGTCTCGGGCAGGTCGGCCTCGTGGCCGAACGACGGCAGCCGGTGCACGGGCGTCGGGTAGTAGACCCCCGTGCCGATGCCGAACTCGGACCGCAGGGCGGCCGCGAAGCCATCGCGGTCGGACGGCACCCGGACGACGTACTGGTGGAAGACGTGCTCGGCTCGCGGGTCGGTCGTCGGGGTGACGACGCCGTCGAGTTCACGGGTGAAGTAGGCGGCGTTCGCTTGGCGTTGCGCGGTCCACCCGAGCACCTTGCGGAGCTGGACCCGTCCGATCGCCGCGTGGATGTCGGACATCCGCGCGTTGAAGCCGACGACCTCGTTCGCGTAGCGCTGCTCCATGCCCTGGTTGCGGAGGAGCCGGAGCATGCGGTCGACGTCCGGGGTCCGGGTGGAGACCATGCCCCCTTCGCCCGCCGTCATGTTCTTGGTCGGGTAGAGGCTGAACGCGGCGGCGTCGGACCCGCTGCCGACGCGCGCACCCGCCCACCGGGCACCGTGTGCCTGCGCCGCGTCCTCGATGACCAGCAGGTCGTGCTCTCGGGCGATCTCGGCGATCTCGGTCATGTCGGCCGGGTGCCCGTAGAGGTGGACCGGCATGACCGCGCGGGTGGCCGGTGTGACGGCGGCGCGCACGGCAGCGGGGTCGACGCAGTACGTCAGGGGGTCGATGTCGACGAACACGGGGGCGGCGCCGACGAGTCGAACGGCGTTCGCGGTGGCGGCGAAGGTGAACGAGGGGACGATGACCTCGTCGCCCGGGCCGACGCCGAGGGCGACCAGTGCGAGGTGCAGCGCCGCCGTGCCGCTGTTCACCGCGGTGACCGCTGCGCCCTCGACGAGGACCGCACCGAACTCGCGCTCGAAGGCAGCGACTTCCGGACCCTGCGCGAGGCCGCCGCCTTCGAGGACGGCGTCGACGGCGCGGCGTTCCTCGATGCCGATGAGCGGCTTCGCCGCCGGGATGAGTTCGAGTGTGGTGGTCATCGGATGGCCTCGATCGTGTCGGTGGTCTCGGAAAGGCGGAAGCGGTCACCGGTCTCGGTGCAGACCAGGGTTCGGTCGTCGACCTGCGCGAGGCGTCGGCCGGTGCGGCTCACCCAGCCGATGCGGCGGGCGGGAACCCCGGCGACGAGGGCGTGGTCCGGAACGTCGTGGACGACGACGGCACCGGCAGCGACCAGCGCCCACCGGCCGATGCGCACCGGCGCCACGCAGAGGGCTCCGGCGCCGAGGGAGGCGCCGTGCTCGACCACGACGGCGGTCGGTCGCCAGTCGTCGGCGTCCTGCAGGGTGCCGTCCGGGTTGATCGCCCGGGGCGTGTTGTCGTTGGTCAGGACGACGCCGGGCCCGACGAAGACGCCGTCGCCGATGACGGCCGGCCCGTAGACGAGTGCCCCGTTCTGGATCTTGCAGCGGGCGCCGACCTGGACGCCGGCCCCGACGGTGACACCGCGGCCGAGCAGTGTCTCGCTGCCGACGGACGCTCCGGCTTCGACGTGGGAGTCGTCCCAGACGCGGACGCCGCGCGCGATCACCGCCGAGGGCGACACGACGGCGGTCGGGGCGACGAACGCGTTCGGGAGGATGGTGCTCGGGCTCATGGGTGCGCTTCCTGATCAGGCGCGGCGGTCCCTCCGCTGCATGCCCAGCGTACGATATACCGGTACGACATATCAAGTGTCATCATTGCAGCCGTGATGCATTCGTGCGACGACCGCCGCGGACCGGTTCCCGGAGGCCGCCGGGTAGTGTCGACCCGTGCGATGGAGTCGAGTGAACTGGCCGTCCGTGGGCTACGTCTCCCTCGAGGACTTCGACGGGCAGCGGGAACACGTCGCCCGCGTGCTCGAGGACGCTCCCCCGGCCGTCGCCGCACTCCTGACCGTCAAGTGGACGGACTCCCGCATCGCACGATGGGACGTCGAGCACCCGGATCTCGCGCACCCGGACCTCGCGCACCCGGACGACGAGGACGACGACGACACCGCGACGACGGTCGACCTGCCCGGGCACGGTGTCCCCGACCCGGTCGTCGTGCACACCGAGGTCATCGTCCGCAACGACGAGGTGCTCGACACCCCCGACGGCCTGTGGCGCCGGTGGAACCACGCCAGGGTCACGCTCCGACTCCGCGACGCCGTGGTGGACCCACCCCACACCGACCCCGCAGCACTGCTCGCCGGGGACGCCCACGTCGTGCGCGGTGAGCTCGAGTACCTGCACGAGCTCGACCAGTGGGAGCTCCGCCTGCTCGTCTCCCCCGTCGGCGAGGTGGCGATCCGCTTCCGGGGCGTCCGGGTCGCGATCCGCAGCGTGCCCGAGTCCGTCTACACGGAGCTCGACGCACGGCCAGCGCGCGGCTGGCACGGTCCGGTGCCGGACGGCTGGGTCGAGTACGCCACCGAGGTGGTGCGTGCCGCCGCGTACGGCGACCTGGGCGGACTGCACCTGGCCGACGACGCGAGTGACGTCGACGACGTCGACCCGCGCTGGGGCTTCGCCCCGCTGCACGCCGCCGCGTGGTTCGACCGGCCCGAGATGCTCGAGGAGCTCCTGCGTCGCGGCGCGTCGCTGCAGCTCACCGACACCGAGGGGCGGACGCCGCTGACGCTGGCGATCGACCGCGATGCACGTCGGGCGATCGACGTGCTCGTGGCTGCGGGCGCCGACCTGGAGGCCCGGGACACCGACGGCAACACCCCGATCGTCCGCGCCGCGTGGGGTGGCCACGGTGCGATCGTGCGGTCGCTCGCCGCCGCGGGTGCGGACACCAGGGCGCTCGGCTCACGGGGCGCGTCCCTGCTGATCGCCGCGGTCGACTCCGGTGACCTGGACACGGTGCGGTCCGTGCTCGCCCTGGACGTCGACGTGAACGCCGAGGACGACGAGGGCTCGACCGCCACCGCTCGCGCAGAACTGCTCCGCGACCGAGCGGTCGCGGAGCAGTTGGCGCACTACTACTCGGGGAGCTGATCGAGCCGGCGGGCTACTCCGCCGTCTCGATGGCGTTCGCCTGGGCGACCTTCCCGTACCAGTGCGCGGACGGCTTCGGCGTGCGCTCGAACGTCTCCGGGTCCCACGACACCAGGCCGAAGGTCGGACGGAAGCCGGACGCCCACTCGTAGTTGTCCAGGAGCGACCAGTGCTGGTAGCCGAGGACCTCGATGCCGTCGTCGATGCAGCGGTGGATGCCCTCGAGCGCGCCCTGCGTGTAGGCCTGGCGACGGGTGTCGTCGGCGGTGGCGATGCCGTTCTCGGTGATCATCAGCGGGACACCGCCGGACAGCTCCCACGCGCTGCGCAGCCCGTCGGCCGAGGCCTCCGGGTAGAACTCCCAGCCGGTCAGGGTCGTCTCGACGTCGTCCGCCACGGGCAACGGACCGGAAGCGCCGATGAACGTCCGGGTGTACGCCTGCACGCCGAGGAAGTCGTCGCCGGCGGCGTTCTCGAGGTACCAGTCGTCGCGCGGGTACCCGTACTCGCGGAGCATCGCGTCCGCGCCGAGCTCACCGTTGGACTTGAACGCCTGCGTCGCGACGGTCCAGCCGCTCTGGATGCCATCCACCTGGGAGAGCACCTCCCGCGAACGCTTGTGGGACTCGAGCAGGGCGTCGGCGACGCCCAGGTCCGGGTTCGGCAGGCCGTACGCCACCAGGTTCGACGCGTCCTCGCCGCCGGCGAGCATCGCGGCGATGTTCGGCTCGTTGATCGTGCAGACGTACCGGACACCATCGGACACCACGGGCAGCGCGGCTTCGGTGTAGCGGGCGAACAGGTCGGCCGCGTCGGGTGCGCGCCAGAAGCCGTCGCGTTCGAACCAGCGGGGCACCGTGAAGTGCATGAGCGTGACGATCGGCTCGATGCCGAACTCGTGGCAGGCGTCGACCATGCGGCGGTAGTGGTCGATCTCGGCGCGGCTGACGAACCCGCGTTCCGGCTCGATGCGCGCCCACTCGATGCTGAACCGGTACGAGTTCAGGCCGAGCTCGGCGGCGATCCGGATGTCCTCGCGGTAGCGGTGGTAGCTGTCCGCGGCGTCGCCGGACGGCTCGACGATGGTGGTGTCCGGCTCGTGCTCGTGCACCCACCAGTTCGAGTTGACGTTGTTGCCCTCGATCTGGTGCGCGGCGGTGGCGGCACCCCAGAGGAAGCCCTTCGGGAAGTCGAGCGTGCTGATGACGGGGTCCTTTCAGTGGGCGTTCATGAACGCATCGAAGACGGCGACCGTGCCGAGCGGGTTCTCGATCTGGGGGCCGTGGTAGCTCTCGGCGATCACCTCGTACGACGAACCGAGACGCGAGGCCATGTCCGCCTGCCACGGGATCGGCCAGGCGCCGTCCCAGACGCCGTGCGCGACGAGCACCGGCAGTCCGGTCGCGCGGAGTTCCTCGGTGGTGTCGGTGCGGTCCTCGAGGATCGCTGCACCACCGAGCACGCTGAGGACGCTCGTGTGGTCGAAGCGCTCGCGGACCATCCGGGCGTCGTCGGGGAGCTCGGCGTCGGGGCGGCCGGCCCAGAGCGGGTTCTGCGCGTCGAACAGCGCACGGTTGGAGCACGTGTCGGCGACGATCGTCTTCTCGGCGGCCTTGCGGTACGACCAGCCGTGCGGGCCGGAGCAGAACATCGTCACGTCGCGGAACGACGTCGGCGAGGCGATCGCTGCGGCGCGGACGATCACGCCGCCGAGCGAGTGGCCGATGAGGTGCACCGGAGCGCCGTCGTCGAGCAGTCCGGCGACGCGGACGACGTCGGCGGCCTCCTGCTCGAGCGTGTACGCGGTGCGGTCGTCGGGCGAGACCGAGTCGGCCTGTCCACGGCGGCTGATCGCCACCGCCGACCACCCGGCGTTGCGGAGGAGCGGCAGGAACGTGCGCCAGTCCTCCTTCGAGCCGGTGTAGCCCGGGACGATGAGCACGACACCCTTCGACACCCCGGACGGCACGATCCGGTACGCCGTGAGGCGACCGATCGGCAGGTCGATGCCGACGACGTCGACACCGTCCGGCGTCGGCAGGTGGCCGAACGCCGGCACCGCCGGGAAGTCGTGCAGCGTGGTCACAGCCGGCCCTCCGCGAGGGCGCGGCGGGGGTTCGGCACGGCGTCGAGCAGGGCGATCGTGTACGGGTCCTGCGGGTTCTGCAGCACCTCGGCCGTCCGTCCCCGCTCGACCACGGCACCCTCGTGGAGCACCATGATGTCGTCGGTGATGAGCCGCGCGCTGAGCAGGTCGTGCGTGATGTAGAGGAGCGAGACGCCCCACTGCTCGCGCAGGTCCTCGAGCAGGGCGAGCACGCCGGCGCGCAACGTCACGTCGAGCATCGAGACCGGCTCGTCGGCGATGATCACCTGCGGGTCGGACGCGAGTGCCCGGGCGATGACGACGCGCTGCCGCTGCCCACCGGAGAGCTGGTGCGGGAGCTTCTGCGCGAACTGCTCGACCGGGGTCAGGCCCACGGTCTCGAGGAGCTCGAGCACGCGGCGTCGGGCGTCCTGCCCCTTCAGGTCCGTGTAGTTCGCGATCGGGCGGGAGAGCGTGTACTCCACGGTGTGCAGCGGGTTGAGCGCCGCGTACGGGTCCTGGAACACCATCTGCACCTCGGACCGGAGGTCCCGCAGGCCGCGCTTGCCCAGGCGTGCGACGTCGAGGTCGCCGAACCGGACGGTGCCGGTCGTCGGCTTCTCGACCCCGGTCAGGAGCTTCGCGATGGTCGACTTGCCCGAACCGGACTGGCCGACCAGGGCGAGCGACTGCCCCGGCTCGAGGGTGAACGACACGTCGCGCACCGCCTGCACCGGCTGCTCGCCGCGGCGCGGAGCCGGGTAGGTCTTCACGATGTTCGAGACGACGATCGGGTTCTTCGCCGCCGATCGCTCACGCGACCCGACGGTGCTGAACGACGACGTGGCCTCCTGCCGCTTCTCGCCGGACGTCGCACGCTGCGACCGGTCCGGGAACCCGGGCAGGGACACGATCTCGGCCCGCGGGTCGGCGTAGTGCGACAGCAGCATCTGCGTGTACTCGTCCTGCGGGTTGCGCAGGAGCTCCTTCGAGCCGCCGTCCTCGACGATGCGGCCCTCGTGCATGACGAGCACGCGCTCGGTGGCCTCGAGCACGATGCCGAGGTCGTGGCTGATCAGGATCGCCGTGAAGCCCTCGGCCTGCTGCAGCTCGATGATCGTGTCCATGACGGCGTGCTGCACGAGCACGTCGAGTGCCGTGGTCGGCTCGTCGAACACCATGAGCTGCGGTTCGAGCGACAGGGCCAGGGCGATCGAGACACGCTGCCGCATGCCGCCGGAGAGCTCCCCGGGGAACCGGGCGAGCATCGACGTCGGCAGCTTCACCTTCTCGATGAGCTCCTTCATCCGGGCGTCCCAGCGGTCGCGTGACACGTGGCCGTGCGCCTTGAAGATGTCGATGAAGTGGTTCCGGACGGTGCGCACCGGGTTGAGCGCGTTCATGCCGGACTGCAGCACCATCGCGAAGCCGCCCTGGCGCTGCTGCCGGAGCGCTTCCTCGTCGAGGTCATGGATGTCGTGACCGTTGAAGACGATGCTGCCGCCGTTCGTCCGCGCCGGCGGCTTCTGCAGACGCGTCAGCGCGTAGCCGAGCGTCGACTTGCCCGAACCGGACTCGCCCACCAGGCCGACGAACTCGCCCTTCCGCAAGCTGAACGACACGTGGTCGACCGCCTGCACGGCCGTCTGGCCGGCCGATTCGTACACGACCGACAGGTCGCGGACGTCCAGTAGGACGCCCTGGGCGTCACCACCGTCGGACGGGAGGCCCGTGGCGGCGCCGTCCCGCGCCTCCAGGCCGTCATCTGCGTACGTTCGCGAGCCGCTCATGCGGTCGCCTCCTTGCGCTTCGGGCGCGCGCCTTCGCGCAGCCGCGGGTTGGACACGGCGTCGACGCCGAAGTTGATCAGGGTCAGGCTCATCGCGAGCAGCGCGATGCAGAGACCGGGGGCGAAGAGCAGGATCCACTGGCCGGTGAGCAGCGCGTTGGAGTTCTGCGCCCAGTAGAGGATCGTGCCCCAGCTGACGATCGACGAGTCGCCGAGCCCGAGGAACTCGAGGCCCGCCTCGGCCAGGATCGCGCTCGTGGCCGCTCCGAAGAAGGAGCCGACGATGAGCGAGGTCATGTTCGGCAGGATCTCGCGGAACACGATGCGGGTCGCACCGTCGCCGGAGAACTGCGCGGCCGTCACGAAGTCGCGACCGCGAAGGGACTGCGTCTGGCTGCGCAGCACGCGAGCGCCCCAGGCCCAGCCGGTGACGACGATCACCGCGATGATGACCGCGATGCCGCCGTTCTGCAGGTACGCCGCGATGACGATCATCAGGGGCAGGCCCGGGATGACCAGGAACAGGTTCACGATGAAGCCGATGACCTCGCCGATCCACCCGCGGACGTAGCCCCAGCTGAGGCCGATCGCGACGGCGACGAGCGTCGACAGGATGCCGGCGACGGCACCCACCATCACGGAGATCCGTGCGCCGTAGATGATCTGGGACAGGACGTCCTCGCCGGCGGCGGTGGTGCCCATCCAGTGGTCGGCGGTCGCGTCGGCGGACCGGGCGAAGCCGTTCTGGCTGGCACCGTACGGGGCCAGGAGCGGCGCGAAGATCGCGACCAGCACGAACACCGCGAGGATGATGATGCCGATCCGGGCCTTCGAGTTCGACCAGACGACGCCGAACTGGCGGGCGATGCTCTTCCACTTGGAAGGAGCCTGTTGTTCGTCGGTGTCCTGGGTCCGGACAGCGACAGTGGCGTTGTTGGTCATCGGCGCGTCCTCGGGTCCAGGACGCCGTACATGACGTCCACGATGAAGTTGGCGATGAGCACCGACACGGTGATCATCAGGAAGAGGGCCTGCATCAGCGGGTAGTCCTGCCCGATGACGGCGTTGAACAGCAGGTAGCCGATGCCGGGGTAGCCGAAGACCTGCTCGACCAGCACCGAACCGCCGACCACGCCACCGAGTGCCAGACCGAAGCCGGTCAGGTTCGGCAGGATCGCGTTCCGCGCCGCGTACCGGACGGCCACGGTGCGGCCGCGCAGACCGTTCGCCTCGGCGAAGGTCACGTAGTCGTCACCGAGCGTGTTGATCATCGCGTTGCGCATGCCGATGATCCAGCCGCCGAGGCTCGTCACCAGGATCGTCACCGCGGGCAGCACCGCGTGCTGCAGGGCATCGGCCGCGAACGCTCCGTTGAGCCCCGGGGTGGTGGTCGCCGAGTAGGCGCCCGTGGTCGGGAACCAGTGCAGCACGTAGCCGAGGAAGAACAGCAGGAGCAGGGCGGTCCAGAAGTACGGGAACGTCGACATGAACGAGCCCGACAGCGTCGGGAGCGAGTCCAGCCAGGTGCCGCGCTTCCACGCCGCCGCGACGCCGATCAGGGTGCCGAGGACGAACGCGAGGATCGTCACGACGCCGACCAGGATGAGCGTGTACGGCAGGGCCTTCGACACGAGGTCGCCGACCGGCTGCGGGTAGAACGTGTAGCTCACCCCGAAGTCGAGCGTGACGACCTGGTGCAGGTAGTTGACGTACTGGTCCCACAGGTTGCCCGTGGGGACACCGAGCTGGGCCTCGATGGCCTTCTTGGTGGCTTCGGTGACGGGGCCGTTCTGGCTGAGCTTCGCCAGCGCGGCGTCCGACGGGCTGCCCGGCATGAGGCGCGGGAGCACGAAGTTCAGCGTGACCGCGGCCCAGAGGGTCAGGACGAAGAGGACGAGTTTCTGGAGGATGTACTTCACTTCTGGTCCTCTTGCTGCTTCAGGATCTCCTGGCCGGCTGCGCTGTCCCGGAGCCGGAGCTTCGAGAAGATGAGCAGCGGTGCGGAGTCGTAGTTCTGCGGGGCCATGTACGGGTCCTCGGCGCTGGGCCAACCGACGAACTTGCCGGTGTTGAACAGCCCCCAGAGCCCGCCGTAGTACATGCCGATCACGGGCAGCTCGTCGTACACGATCTCCTGCAGCTGGTTGAGGATCTCCTGCTGCTTCGCGGTGTCCGTCGTCGCCTTGTACTCGTCGAGGAGCTTCTGGGTGTCGGCGTTCTTGTAGCGCTCGTAGTTGTTGACCGTCGACTTGCCGACCGGCTGGTAGAAGTCGCTGCTGAGCAGGGAGTTGAACGCCTGGTAGACGTCACCGTTGCCCATGCCGCCCATCGCCATGTCGAACGTGCCGTTGTTGATGTTCTGCTGGTAGCCAGCGGGCTGCGGTGCCTGGATCGTCACCTTCACGCCGATGGCCGTCAGGTCGCGACGGACCTCCTGCGCGGCACGGAGCCAGTCCGAGTAGCCGTTCGCGGTCATGATGGTGATGGACAGCTGCTTGCCGTCCTTCATGATCTTCCCGCCCTGCTCGGTCCAGCCGGACTTCGCGAACGCGGCCTTCGCAGCGTCGACGTCCTGCGTGATCATGCCCTTGTCCGGGATGTCCGGGTTGAGGTACTTCTCCTGGTTCGGCAGGATCAGGCCGGTCTGGCCCGCTGCCGCCAGGTTGCCCTCGGACGCGGTCTCGGCGATGTCGTCACGGTTCAGCGCGAGCGAGATGCCCTTGCGGACGTTGACGTCGTTGTACGGGGCCTTCGTCAGGTTCGGGATGAGGCCGATCACGCCACCGGCCGGGAACCACCACTGGTTCGTCTTCGACGCGGCACCCCAGGTGCCCTTGACGTCCGAGATGAACGAGTACGCCCAGTCGTAGCCGCGGGTGACGGTGTCGAGCTGCGTGTTCGTCGCCGGCAGGATGAGGTGCTTGATGGCGATCTTGTCGGCCTGCCAGTACGTCGGGTTCTTGTCCATCGAGTACTGCTGGTCGGTGTAGTTGCCGAGCACGAACGGACCGGTGCCGACCGGGTTCGGGTCGCGGAACGTCGTGGGGTCCTTCACGCCGCCCCAGTGCTGCTCCCCGAGGATGTACGTCGCGCCGATGATGTTCAGGCTGGGCACGTCGTCGCTCTTGAGGTGGAAGACGACGTGGTCGCCGTCCACCTCGATGCTCTTGATGTGCTGCCAGGCGCCCTTGACGTCCATCGCCGGGAACTTCTTCAGCAGGTCGAACGTGAAGACGACGTCCTTCGCCGAGAACGGCGAGCCGTCGGACCACTCGACGCCCTGGCGGATCGTCATGTCGATCGTGCTGGCGTCCGGCTGGCTCCACTTGCTGGCGAGCCACGGGGTGCCCTTGCCGTCGAGGGGGTTGATCTCGATGAGCGGCTCGTACATCCACTTGGAGGCCGTGCGGGCGTTCGCGATGTACGGGTTGAAGTTGCGGTCGAACAGCGGGTTGCCGTGGTCCGCGTTGATGAGCATCGTGTCCTTGCCGATCGTGGGATCGGGTTCGGACCGGACCTGGATGCTGCAGCCGGTGGCCATGAGGGCCACTGCTGCGAGCCCGGCGATCGCCGCGACGAGGCGTCCGCGTCGTCGGGTGCTGCCGGGGCGCGTTCCGGGAGCGCGGGTCCCGGGGTCGCGCTTGCCGCGCGTGCGCTGTGGGGGAAGCGTCATTGCTCGGTCGACCTCCGTGTCGAATCGGTACTGGGTCAATGTATGCGCTTACATCGCGTCGCGCAACACCGGGGTTCCGTGCCGGGGTGGTACGCAGTGGCGGGCGGCGGCAGCGAGGGTCGGAGTGAGGGTCGGAGTGAGGGTCGCTGCGAGGGTCGCTGCGCACGGTGCGCGTTCCGTTGCCGGGTGCGAGGCTGCCCGCTCCGTGCGCGGTTGCAGGCCCGCACCGGGCGGTCAACGTCGCACGGGATGAGCAAAGCCGCACGGTGCGGACGCATCGCCGCGCCGCTCGCCGCCTCGCTCGCCGCGCCGCTCGCCGCGCCGCTCGCCGCGCCGCTCGTCACAACGCCGGCGGGCAGCTTTCGCGCAGCAGCACCTCGACCGGCAGCCGGACGGCGCGCGGCGGTCCCTCGCGACGGTCCAGCCGGTCGACGATCGCCCGCACCGCTGCACGCCCGAGTTCCCCCATCGGCTGGTGCACCGTGGTGAGCCGCGGCGACGAGAACCGCCCGGCGTCGATGCCGTCGAACCCGGTGACGACGACGTCCTCGGGCACGCGCAGGCCCCGGGCGGTGGCGGCGTCGAGCACCCCGAGCGCCGACTGGTCGTTCGAGCACACGATGGCCCGGGGCACCTCGTCCGCCAGCAGCGTCGCCGCCAGCTCCCGCGCTCGCGCCCGGCCGAAGTCGCCGTGCACAACCCGGACCGACGACGCCGGCACCCCGTGGTCCGCCAACGCCGACCGGAAGCCCGTCGAGCGCTCCATGTCGTCCGGTGAGTCGATCGGGCCTGCGACGTACGCGAGCGACCGGATGCCGAGCCGCCCGATCACGTGCGATGCGAGCGTCCGCATGCCGGCGCTGTTGTCCACGCTCACGGAGTCGAACCCGTGCGACCGCCGGTCGTCGGCGAGCACCACGACCGGGATCCGACGGGCGACGTGCTCGAGCAGGTCGTCCGGCACGGTCTGCGCGAGCACGGCGAGGCCGTCCACCCGGCCGGCGACGTCGTTGACGATCACGTCGCGCGAGGACCCCCGACCGGCGGCGATCATCAGCGCGAGTCCGCGCTGCCAGGCCTCGGTCTCGGCGCCGCGCAGGACCTCGTCGAAGTACAGGTTCGAGGAGAACGGCTGGGTCACGTGGCGGCGGTCGTCGACCACACGGACACCCCCGTCGGTGACCAGGTCCGGCCGTTCGTCGGGCACCACGTCGAACCCGGGCAGCAGCAGTCCGACGACGCCGGTGCGCTTGCCGGCGAGGGCTCGGGCGTTGCCGGAGGGGACGTAGCCGAGGCTGCGGATCGCCGCCTGGACGCGGTCCCTGGTGCCCTCGCGGACGGCGTCCGGCGTGCGGAGCACGCGCGAGACGGTCGCGATCGAGACGTTCGCGGCACTGGCGACGTCGTAGACCGTGGGAGGTGCGGTACGTGGTGCAGCCAAGCCGTGCCTCCCGTCCGACGTCCGCTGGTGCGCACCGGGGCGGCGCGGCCGCACCATCCTAGGCACGGTCCGTGACGGCACTTCTCCACATGTGACGAAAGCCCTTGCGGCGGCCGGAGCGACCGCGCGACACTGTCACGACCTCAGTACGTCCCGTGAGGAAGCGCACCGGCGGGCAGGATGCCCGCGCACACCACGATGCCCACACGCAGGGGAAGGACACCGACATGTCACAGGCGACACGATCCGGAAGCAAGCTGGCGAACCGCGCGAGCCACGACGAGGCCGAGGTGCGCGACGCGCTGCTCGAGCGCACCGACGGCGGCGGTTCGACGTTCGACCAGCTCGACGCGACAGAGGAGCGCGCGGACCGCCCGTAGCGGGTCACGTCCGGCGTCGACCGGGCGACGGCCAGGAGGCGCGGACCGGCAGCTGCTGTCGGGTCGCGTCTCCGGCGCGGTCGCGTCCAGTGCCCTGCTCGCGCCACGGCGGACCGGGTCACGCGCCGCGTGTCACGCCGGGCCCCGCGGTTCGTGCTCCGTCAGGTCACGCGGTTCGCGCCCCGTCAGGTCACGCGGTTCGCATCAGCGCTCGGTGGCCCCGACGATCGTCATGCCCGCGCCGCGCAGTCGGCGGCGCTCCTGTGCGATCCAGCCGAGCAACCGGTCGTTCGTCCCGGCGACGTGCGCTGCGACGAGCCCGGCCGCACGGTCGGCGTCGCCGTCGCGCACGGCGTCGATGATGGCGCTGTGCTCGTCCCACGCGGCGTCGCGGGCCTCGGGCGTGCGTACCTCGATCCACCGGGTGCGCTCGAGACGGGTCAGGGCATCGGCGATCGCGTCGGTGATGAACCGGTTGCCGCCGAGCGCCGCCAGGTCGAGGTGGAACGTCGAGCCCATCCGGATGCCGGCTTGCTGGTCGGGCGTCGGGCGCAGGGCGTCGAGGTGCCCGCGGACCTCGGCGAGCTGCTCGGCGCTCGCCCGCTCGACCGCGAGTCGGGTGGCGGCGGGTTCGAGCACGCCCCGGAGTTCGGCGAGCGAGGCGATCTCGTCGAGGTCGATCGGGGTGACCGTCCACGAGCGCCCCTCGTGCAGGATGAGGCCCTCGCGCTCGAGCCGCGACAGTGCGGCACGGACGGGGGTCCGCGAGGCGTGGAACCGCGCTTCGAGACCGCGCTCCGAGATGCGCTCGCCCGGCGCGATGTCGAGCGTCAGGATCGCGGCACGCAGGTTGTCGTAGAGCTGGGCCGTCTGCGACACCGGGGTTGCATCGGTCGTGTCGGTCACGGCCAACAACTCTAGCGGGGACACCGTCGGAATGGTATACCGTTGTGGTATACCAATTGCTTCCGACATGAAACGATGCGAGCCACCACGATGACCGCGACCGCCGCACCCCCGACGCCCACCACGATCGGCCGCCGAGCGTGGACGATGCTCGCGCTCGGGGTCGCCGCGCAGGCCGCCGGGACCCTGGTGGTGACGGCTCCCGCTCTGCTCATCCCGTACCTGCACGCGAACGGTACGTCCCTGACCGTGGCGGGCGTGCTCGCCGCCGCACCGACGTTCGGCATGGTCCTCACGCTCATCGCCTGGGGCGCCATCACCGACCGGATCGGCGAACGGATCGTGATCGCCGGCGGACTCGTGCTGACGACCCTCGCGGTGGTCGGGGCATGGCTCGCCGCGGGCGACCCGGTCCTGCTCGGGCTGGCCTTCCTGCTGGGCGGCATGACGAGCGCGTCGACGAACGCCGCGAGCGGCCGGGTCGTCGTCGGGTGGTTCCCGAAGGAGCGGCGCGGGCTCGCGATGGGCATCCGGCAGATGTCGCAGCCGCTCGGGGTGACACTCGCGGCCGTCACGGTGCCGCAGCTCGCCGAGGGGTCCGGGATCCGCGCGGCCCTCGTCCTGCCGATCGTCCTCTGCGCCGTGCTCGCGGTGCTCTGCGCCATCGGCATCCAGAACCCGCCACGACCGGCCCGGCACACGGCACCGGCCGACGCGACGGCGAACCCGTACCGGGCGAGCGGGTTCCTGTGGCGGATCCACGCGGTGTCGATCCTGCTCGTGGTGCCGCAGTTCACCCTGTCGACCTACGGGCTGGTGTGGCTCGTCGGGCTGGGCTGGTCGACGGCCGCGGCGGGGCTGCTCGTCGGGGCGTCGCAGTTCGTCGGGGCGATCGGTCGGATCCTGGTCGGGGTGTGGAGCGACCGGGCCGGCTCACGCGTCGGACCGCTTCGGATCGTCGTCGTGAGTGCCGCCGTCGTGATGGGGCTGCTCGCGCTGGTCGACGTCACGCACCTGGCCGCCGGCGCCGTGTTCCTGGTGATCGCGACGAGCGTCACCGTGGCGGACAACGGGCTGGCCTACACGTCGGTCGCCGAGGCGGCCGGGCCGTTCTGGTCCGGTCGCGCCCTCGGCACGCAGAACACCGGGCAGTTCATCGCGGCGAGCGCCGTCGGCCCGGGCATCGGCGCGTTGGTGACGGCGCTCGGGTTCGCGGCGTCGTTCGGCATCGTGGCTGTGCTGCCGCTGCTGGCCCTGCCGCTGGTCCCGCGTGCGGACCGGTCGCACGACTGACCGCGCGATGCACTGTAGGAACGGGCGTACCTGGTCGAAAGAACTGACCAGGTACGCCCGTTTCGATAAGGTACGCGCGCGGCTCGCTAGGCGGGGACGACCGGGCCCACAGGCCAGCGCAGGAGCGCGGCGGCGGGAGCACCACCGGGCAGCGACGCGGCGTTGACGAGCACGAGCTCGGCGTCGGTCAGCACCGCGGCCCGCACGAGCGCGCACACCGCCGGCACCGCCCCGATGACCGGCGTCCCCGCGGCCTGCTCCGGTGCGGTGGCGACCCACGGCGCCCCGGCGAGCGCGAGCAGCGTCCGGTCGCCGATGGCGACGGCGTCGAGGGCGACGGTCGCGCCCTGGGCCTGCTGCAGCGCCTCGACGACGGGTCCGAGGCCGGTGACGACCTGGTTGTCGCCACGGCCGACGTGCGTGCGGAGCGAGTCCTCGAGGTCGTGACGGCGGGTGGCGACGACGCGGGCGAGTGCGGTCTCGACGTGCTCGACGAACGCCTGCTTCGAACCGGCGTCGGCTCGCGGGTCGCCCGGGAACACCGAGACGAGTGCACGGGTCTCGGACGAGAGTGCCTTCACCAGCAGCTCGCGGGCGGTGACGTCGCCGGCGACGACGACGAGTCCGGGGCGGATCGTCCGAACGGCCTCGTCGACGGCGGCAGCGGTCTCCGACGAGTTCTGCTTCCAGATCTCCTCGGTGTGCTGCTGCCAGTGCGGCTGCTTCCACCCGGTGCCGGCCTTGGCGTAGTGCAGGGTGTCGTTCCGTCCAGCCACCTGCTGCTCGGACGCGTCGGCCGCGACCGGGGCGTGGCCGAGGCGGTAGGCGCGGAAGGCCCCGCCCTCCTTGCCGGCGTGGACCATCAGGAACGGCAGGTCGACGGGACGGTGGGCGACGAGCGGCACCAGGTCCGGCACGGCTCCGACGCCGACGGACTCCGATCCGTGCAGGGGGCCGGGCAGGACCTCGCTCAGCACGACCTCGCCGTCGTGCACGAGCACGTACCGGGTGACGGGCGAGGGGACGCCGGGCTCCTGCTCGAACTCGGTGGCGACGGCGTCGACGACCTCGTCGGACGCACCCTGTGCCCGGAGCCCCTCCTCGACACCGCGGAGCTTGAGCGCCGCCTGTCGTCGGGGATCCTCGACGTTGCCGGAGACGTCGGCGTAGGCCCAGGCCCAGGTGCCGCCGCCCTCCAGTCGCTCTCCCAGGATCCGGTGCAGTTCGCTCGTCGCGTTGGTCGACGTCATGGCAGCTCCTCTCGGACGGTTGCCGGAGCCGATGAGCTCCGGCGCTCTCACGTGCGACCACACTCCACCTCGCCGCCACCGGGCGTCCACAGTCGGGAGCGAACACCCAGGCGCGAATCTGCAACGACGCTCGGTTTTGTGGTTGGCTGACCTGGACCCCGAATCGACGACGAACCGGAGTGCGGCAATGACGCCACGACCACGACCCATCTCCAGACGACAACTCCTGGGCTTCGGCATCGGCACGGCGGCGGCAGGGCTGCTCGCCGGCTGCGCCGTCCCCGGTTCCACCAACGTGAACAAGGCCGCCCTCGTGCCGGCCGCCGCGTCGGGCGAGACCGTCCAGCTCACCTACTGGGCCTGGTTGAAGGACCTGCAGAAGGTCTGCGACGTCTGGAACAAGACGCACCCGAACATCCAGGTGTCGGCGAACTGGATCCCCGGTGGCAACAGCGGCGGGTACCAGAAGATGTACTCCGCGCTGGCGGCCGGCGGCGGTCCGGACATCGGTCAGGTCGAGCTCCGGCAGATCCCCGAGTTCATGCTCGCCAACGGTCTCGTCGACCTCGCCCGCTACGGCGCGAAGGACTTCGAGTCGAAGTACGACGAGGCGGCGTGGGCGCAGGTGTCGTTCGTCGACGGCATCTACGGCATCCCGCAGGACACCGGCCCCATGGGCTTCTACTACCAGACCGCCCTGCTCGAGCAGGCCGGCGGCGAACCCCCGACGACGTGGGACGAGTGGCGGGACCTGGCCGAGAAGGTCCGGAAGACGGGCAAGCAGAACTACCTCGAGGTGTTCCCGGTCTCGGACGCGTCACCGTTCGCCGCGTACGCGCAGCAGGCCGGCGCCCGCTGGTTCAAGGTCGACGGTGACGAGTGGGTCGTCGACATGACCGACGACAAGACCCTGATGGTCGCGGACTTCTTCGACGGGGTCATCGACGACGAGCTCGTCGACACGAGCGCCGGTGCGTACTCCCCCGGCTGGTACGCCTCGGCCGCGAGCGGCAAGATCGCCGCGGTCACGAGCGCGAGTTGGGGCGACGCCCTGATCGAGTCCGTGCAGGGCGGCGAGGGCAAGTGGAAGGTCGCCCCGATGCAGAAGTGGGGCGCCGACGGCTTCGGCTCGAGCGCCATCGGCGGTTCGACGGCGGCGGTCCTGGCGAACGCGAAGCACCCGAGGGAAGCGCTCGAGTTCATCACCTGGATGACCACCTCGAAGGAGGGCATCGACGCGATGATCAAGCACTGCGGCATCGGCTGGTCGCCCGCGGTCGACTACATCGGCAAGCAGCGTGAGCAGCCGTCGAAGTGGTTCTCCGGCCAGAACTACAACGAGGACGTCTTCGTGCCGGCCTCGAAGGAGCAGAACATCGACTGGTCGTGGTCCCCCGTGACCCAGTCGGCGTTCACGAGCCTGCAGAACCAGTTCCGCCGCAAGCTCACCTCCGGCCTCAAGCTCTCCGACGCGGTGGAACTCGCGCAGCGGGAGATCGTCCAGTCCTTCAAGGACAAGGGCCTCAGCGTCAGGACGGCACGATGAGCCAGCAGACCAGCACGCGACCCGCCTTCCGCACGAGCACGAAGGCCACGAGTGCGCAGAAGCGTGCCCCGTGGATCCTGCTCGCGCCGTTCCTGGCCCTGTTCCTGCTGACGTTCATCATCCCGATCATCAGCGCCCTGTTCCAGTCGTTCACGACCGTCGACCGTGAGGGCCTGTTCGGCGAGGACGGCGTCGTCGGCAAGTTCGCCGGCTTCGACAACTACGCGATCGCCCTGCAGGACTCCGGCTTCGTCGCCTCGATCGGCCGCATGCTGCTCTTCGGCATCGTGCAGGTCCCGGTGATGATCATCGCCTGCACGATCCTGGCGCTGCTGCTCGAGTCGGCGAGCGCCCGCTGGCCGGGCTTCTTCCGCGCGATCTACTTCATGCCGTACGGCGTCCCCGGCGTCATCGCGACGATCCTGTGGTCGTTCCTGTACGTGCCCGGCCTGTCGCCGATCGTGTCCCTGCTGCAGTCGATGGGGCTGCAGCCGGACTTCCTCGGCGCCAACAGCGTGCTGTGGTCGATCGCGAACATCGTCACGTGGACCTACACGGGCTACAACATGCTCATCATCGTGGCGCAGCTCAAGTCGATCCCCGGCGAGGTCTACGAGGCCGCCAAGATGGACGGCGCCGGCCCGTTCCAGGTCGCGTGGCGGATCCAGATCCCGCTCATCGCGCCGGCCCTGGTGCTCACCACGGTGTTCTCGATCATCGGCACGCTGCAGCTCTTCGCCGAGCCGCAGATCCTGTCCACCGTCGCCCCGGCGATCGACACCGAGTACACGCCGAACTACGCCGCGTACACGAACGCGTTCGCGTTCAACGAGTACGGCGTCGCGAGTGCGCAGGCGGTCATCATCGCGCTTGCCGCGTTCATCCTGTCGTTCGCGTTCCTCGCGTTGACGAACCGCGCACCGAAGGACGAACGCGACCGGCGCAAGCGCGCCAAGCGTGACGGCCTGGAGGCCCGCACCGCGCTCCAGACGCGCGCTGCGGCGGGCAGCACCGGTACTTCCCAAGCCGCACCGGGCCTCCAGGCCAGGTCCGGTCTGCAGAACGGAACGAAGGGGGCGGACGCATGACCAGCGAAGCCATCGAAGCGCCGGCCACGGCGAAGACCGCCGTCCCCGTGGACACCACGTCGATCTCGGCGCACCAGCGCCGCAAGCTCGACCGGTCCCCACGCTCGCAGATCGTCGTGACGGGCATCCTCGTCATCGTCGCGCTGTACTTCCTCGTCCCGCTGTACTGGGTCGTCATCGCCGCGACGAAGACGACCGGTGCGCTGTTCTCGACGAACGGGTTCTGGTTCGGCGGCGAGTTCGCACTGTGGAGCAACCTGCAGCAGGTGTTCACCTACGACGGCGGCATCTTCGTCCGGTGGATCGCGAACAGCATCCTGTACTCCGGCGTCGGTGCGGTCCTGGCGACCTACTTCGCCGCGGCCGGGGGGTACGCCCTGGCGAAGTACGACTTCAAGGGTCGGCAGTTCGTGTTCGGCACGATCCTCGGCGGCGTGCTCGTGCCGGGGACCGCGACGGCGCTGCCGCTGTTCCTGCTGTTCTCGACCCTCGGCCTGACCGACACGTAC
Organism: Curtobacterium sp. MWU13-2055; assembly: GCF_023242305.1. Classification (NCBI taxonomy): domain Bacteria; kingdom Bacillati; phylum Actinomycetota; class Actinomycetes; order Micrococcales; family Microbacteriaceae; genus Curtobacterium; species Curtobacterium sp. MWU13-2055. The sequence continues at coordinate 115,677 of NZ_JALLIO010000010.1, read as the reverse complement.
TGGAGCGTGCTCATCCCGAGCCTCGTCTCCCCGTTCGGCCTGTTCCTGTGCCGGGTGTACGCAGCGGCGTCGGTGGACACCACGCTCCTCGAGCAGGCACGCATCGACGGTGCCAGCGAGCTCCGGATCTTCCACACCGTCGTGCTCCGCCAGATGACGCCGGCCCTGGTGACCGTGTTCCTGTTCCAGGTCGTCGGCATCTGGAACAACTTCTTCCTGCCGCTCATCATGCTGGCAGACCAGAAGCTGTACCCGATCACACTGGGGTTGAACAACTGGCGCTCGCAGGTCGACCGCCTGCCGGAGTTCTACCAACTCACCACCGGCGGGGTGCTCGTCTCGGTCATCCCGCTCGTCATCGCCATCATCGTCCTGCAGCGCTTCTGGCGCGGGGGCCTCACGGAAGGATCGGTCAAGGGTTGACCAACTCCGCACTCGACGACCTCCACTCGACCTCGCCGGGTTCGGCATCACGGCTCCCTCCGCGGGCCGCGCTCCACTCCGACGCACCGTCGCTCTCGCTCAACGGGGACTGGCGATTCCGGTGGTCGCCGGTCGCATCGGTGTCCGACGCGTTCGCCACCGACGCCGCCGTGGAGGACGACCCCGCGTGGGGCGAGCTCCCGGTGCCGTCGCACTGGGTGCTGCACGGGCACGGGTCGCCGAGCTACACGAACCTGCAGTACCCGTTCCCGATCGACCCGCCGCACCCGCCGGACGAGAACCCCACCGGCGATCACCGGCGCACGTTCGAGCTGCCGGCGTCGTTCGCGGCCGCCGGTCGGGTGCTGCTGCGGTTCGACGGGGTCGAGTCGCACTTCCGGGTGTGGCTGAACGGCACGCTCGTGGGCTGGTCGACCGGGTCCCGCCTGGCGACCGAGTTCGACGTCACGCAGCTGCTCCGTCCGGGGTCGAACGACCTGGCCGTGCGGGTGCACCAGTGGTCGGCGGCCTCGTACCTCGAGGACCAGGACCAGTGGTGGCTGCCGGGGATCTTCCGCGACGTCACGCTGCTCGCGCGTCCCACGGCACCGATCGACGACGTGTTCGTCCGGGCTTCCTGGGCGCCCACGTTGGGCAGTGCCGCGACGGCCGGGACGGCTGCGTCCGGACGCCCGGCGACCGGCAGCGGGACCATCACGTTCCCGACGCTGGACGCTGGCTTCCCGGTGCGGTTCGCGGTGCCCGCCCTCGGCGTCGACGTGACGTGGGCGACGGCCGACGAGGTCGCGCCGATCGAGGTCGAGGGCGTCGAGCCGTGGAGCGCGGAGCTGCCGAAGCTGTACGACGCGACGGTGTCGACCGGCACGGACGCCGGCGGTGCCGCGGGTGGCGAGACCGTCTCGTTGCGGCTCGGCTTCCGCACCGTGTCGATCGAGGGCGACCGGTTCCTGGTGAACGGCGAGCGTGTGGTGTTCCACGGCGTGAACCGGCACGAGACCCACCCCGTCCGCGGCCGCGTCTTCGACGAGGACCACGCCCGCGCGGACATGGCGCTCATGAAGCGCAACAACGTCAACGCGATCCGCACCTCGCACTACCCGCCGCACCCCCGCGTGCTGGACCTGGCCGACGAGCTCGGCTTCTGGGTGATCCTCGAGACCGACCTCGAGACCCACGGGTTCATCTTCACCGGCTGGGTCGGCAACCCGTCGGACGACCCGGCCTGGGCGGACGCCTACCTCGACCGCGTCGCACGGACCGTCGAGCGGGACAAGAACCACCCGTCCATCGTGATGTGGTCGCTCGGCAACGAGTCCGGCACCGGCCGGAACCTGGCGGCGATGTCCCAGTGGGTGCACGACCGCGACGCCGAGCGCCCCGTGCACTACGAGGGCGACTACACGGGCGAGTACACCGACGTGTACTCGCGGATGTACCCGACGCTGCAGGAGACCGAGTCCATCGGCGGCGGCACCCCGACGCCCCTGCTCGGCTGCGGCCCGGCCGAGGCGGCACGGCAGCGCTCGAAGCCGTTCATCCACTGCGAGTACGTGCACGCCATGGGCAACGGCCCCGGGCAGATCGCCGAGTACGAGGCCCTGGTCGACCGGTACCCGCGCCTGCACGGCGGGTTCGTGTGGGAGTGGCGCGACCACGGACTCCTGGCGCAGACGGCGTCCGGCCAGGACTACTACGCCTACGGCGGCGACTTCCACGAGGTCGTGCACGACGGCAACTTCGTGATGGACGGCCTGGTGCTGCCCGACGACTCCCCGACGCCCGGGCTCGCCGAGTTCGCGGCCGTCGTCGCCCCGATCCGCCTGGCGGTGTCGGAGACCACGATCCTGGTCGAGAACCGGTACCACTCGGCCTCGACCGCCGGGCTGCGGTTCTGCTGGACCCTGTCGCGGAACGGCGTCGTCGAGGCCTCCGGTCGGTTCGCCGCCGGCGTGGTGGCAGCCCGCGAGTCGGCGACCGTCCCGGTGCCGTCCGAGGTGCTCGACGCGGCCACGGCCGAACTCACACCCGGCGACGAACTCTGGCTCGACCTGACCGCCGAACTGGCGGGCCCGACCGCGTGGGCGGACACCGGCCACGTCGTCGCACGCACCCAGCGGCTCGTCGCGAGCCGTGTGGCGGACGCACCACGGACCTCCCGGCAGGGGTGGGACGGCGACCGTCTCGGCGACGGGACGTTCTCGGACCGCGGCGACCTGGTGTCCTGGAAGGGACACGAGATCGCAGGGCCCCGCCTGGAGCTCTGGCGCGCCCCGACCGACAACGACCGCTTGGCGTCGCAGGGCGGCTACGAGACGGCGGACCCGGTGCTGACGCACGGTGTCGGTGACCCGGACGCTCCCCCGTCGGCCTCGCGCTGGCGGGACCGTGGACTGGACCGGCTGACCCACCGCCTGGTGTCGGTGGCACGGACCGACTCCGGCTTGGAACAGCGGGTGCGGGTGGCGGCGGCGAACAGCGGGTGGGGCCTCGAGGTCACGCACCGCTGGACCCTGACGTCCGACGGGCTGGTGCTGCAGACCGACGCGGTGCCGTTCGGGGCGTGGGACGTCACCTGGCCGCGGATCGGGGTGCGGTTCGACCTGCCGGCCGGGTTGGCCGACGAGACGGCCACGTGGTTCGGCACCGGACCGCTCGAGTCGTACGCCGACTCGTCGCACGCTGCCCGGGTCGGTCGGTTCACCGCTCCGGTGCGGTCGCTCGGGGTCGAGTACTCGCGGCCGCAGGAGACCGGGCACCGGCCTGCGCTGCGCTCGTTGTCCGTCGGGCCGTTCACGGTGTCGACCGTGGGGTCGCACCGTGCGGGCTTCACCCTGTCGCCGTGGACCGCGCAGCAGATCGACCGCGCCGAGCACCCGTACGAGCTGCCGACGTCGGACCACCTGTACCTGTACCTCGACGCGGCACAGCACGGGCTCGGCTCCCGCGCGTGCGGCCTCGACGTGCTGCCGGAGCACCAGCTCTGGCCGCAGGCGTTCAGTTGGAGCGTGGCGCTGGCGTAGGGCGGGTCGCTCTGCACAACCAAAGTCACCCCGAACCACGGATCGCCGCGGTTCGGGGTGACTTTGGTTGTGCGGCGTCCGGCTGCCTACGCGTCGGCGGACAGGGCGCGCAGTGCCGCGGGGTCGCTCGCGTTCAGGAAGTCGGTCAGGCGCTCGGGCTCGCCGGGCTCGTCGATCGCCTCGGCCGCACGGCGCAGCGCGAACAGCGCACGGAGCACGCCCCGGTTCGGCTCGTGCGCCCACGGCACCGGACCGGCACCGCGCCACCCGGCCTTGCGCAGGGCGTCGAGCCCGCGGTGGTACCCGACACGGGCGTAGGCGTACGACTCGAGCGCCGCGCCACGCTCCCAGGCCTCGTCGGCGAGCAGGGCCCACGCCAGGCTCGACGACGGGTGCGACACCACCACGCTGGCGACGGGGGCGTCGGCGGCGAGTGCCGCGGTCACCTCGGGTTCGGCGGGGAGCAGGGTCTCGGGGTTCGTCGACGGGTTCGGCAACAGGTTCTCCGGCATGCCCCCAGCCTGTCATCCCTTGCGCGTCCCCGTGGCCGGGATTACCGTGGGAGGCACCTCGTCGTCATCACGAGGCCCCCGGGGCGGGAGACCGACCGGCGGCACGGATGGCGGACACGGGGGTCCCCGACGGAAGAAGACGGATTGCTGTCGATCACCGGTTCTGCTCAGCCCACGCGCTGACACCGTGATCGCGCGCCCCCGTCGGGCGCTCCACCGCACAGCGGTGGGTTCGGTGTCGTGCGCCCAGCATCGACACCGGGAGGCATCCCCATGCCCAGCAGTCCATCCGTCGTCCTGCACGACGTCACCTTCGCCTGGCCCGACGGCACCGTCGCGCTCGACCACCTCACCGCCGCCTTCGGGCGTGGCCGGACCGGCCTGGTCGGGAGGAACGGGGCCGGCAAGTCCACGCTGGTCCGGCTCGCGACCGGCCGGCTCCACCCCACGTCGGGCACCATCTCGACGTCCGGCCCCGTCGACCACCTGCCGCAGCGCCTTGCAACGGGGACCGACGACGCCGTCGCCGACCTGCTCGGCATCCGGTCGACGCTCACCGCGCTCCGGGCCGTGCTGTCCGGTGACGCGTCGCCCGAGCACTTCGAGGCGGTCGGCGACGACTGGGACCTCGAGGAACGGGCCGCCGCAGCGATCGCGAGCGTCGGACTCGACGGCGCCGACCTGGAACGCCCGGTGTCGACGCTGTCGGGCGGGCAGTCCGTGCTCGTCGCCGTCGCCGGGGTGCGGTTGCGTGGCCGTCCGATCGCGTTCCTCGACGAGCCGACGAACAACCTGGACCGTCGGGCACGAGGGCTCCTGCTCGACCTGGTCGACGATTGGCGCGGCACCCTCGTGGTGGTCAGTCACGACCGGGAGCTCCTCGAGCACGTCGACGAGACGTGCGAGCTCCGCGCCGGTGCGATGACCGTGTTCGGCGGGACGTTCAGTGCGTTCGAGGAGCACGTGGCCGTGCAGCAGGCGGCCGTCGAACGTGAGGTCCGGGTTGCCGAACAGCGACACCGCACCGAGAAGCGGCAGCGCATCGAGGCCGAGACGAAGATCGCCCGGCGTGCCAAGGCCGGTGAGAAGGCGGGCCGATCGATGCCGAAGATCCTGGCGAACGAGCAGCGGAAGAAGGCGCAGGAGACCGCCGGCCGACTGCGCGTCGGGTACGCGGACGACGAGGCCGCCGCACTCGCCACCAAGCGCGAAGCCGAACTCCGGCTGCGCGACGACGAGTCCATCCACGTGACCCTGCCCGACCCGGACGTCCCGGCGTCACGACAGATCGCGACCGTCACGGTTCGCGGGCGGGACGTCATCGTGCAGGGGCCGGAGCGGATCGCGGTCACCGGCGACAACGGCGTCGGCAAGTCCACCCTGCTCGAACAGCTCGTCGGTTCGCCGGAGGCGCGGGAGCACCCGCTCCCCGACACCGGAGCCGTCGCCCACGTCGAGCGGATCGCGTACCTGCCGCAGCGGAAGGACACCCTCGACGACACCGCCACGGTGCTCGACAACGTGCGACGGGACGCCCCGCACGTCGCCGTCGCCGAGGTCCGGAACCGCCTCGCGAAGTTCCTGGTGCGCGGCGACACCGTCGACCGGCTCGCCGGGGCGCTGTCCGGCGGGGAGCGGTTCCGGGTGGCGTTGGCGAGCCTGGTGCTGGCCGACCCACCGCCGCAGCTCCTGGTGCTCGACGAACCGACGAACGACCTCGACCTGACGAGTGTCGACCAGCTCGTCGACGCGTTGCGGGCCTACCGCGGCGCGCTCGTCGTGGTCAGCCACGACGAGACGTTCCTCGACCGACTCGCGCTCGACGCGCGCATCGAGCTGTCGTAGCCCGCTGTCAGCGCCGTCGGGTCGGTCGGATCGCGAGCGACTCGACGGTGCCGCGATCGGGCAGGTCGACGACCGTCCGGACGGCGGCGGCCACGTCCTCCGGCGCCAGGTAGTACGCGGTGTCGTAGTCCTCGCCGAGCTTCTCGGTCAGCGCCCGCTGCATGTCCGAGTCCGTCCGGCCCGGGTGCACGCTCGAGACCCGGACGCCGTTCGCCCGCTCTTCTTCGCGCAGGGCGTCGGCGAAGGCCCGCAGTGCGAACTTCGACGCCGCGTACACACCACCGCCGGGGCCGGAGTGGAACCCGGAGCCGCTGTTGATCGGCACGACGATGCCCCGAGCCGCCCGGAGTGCCGGCAGCGCCACCCGGGTGAGCTCGGCGACCGCGAACAGGTTCGTGGCGAAGACCTGCTCCCACACGGCACGCGGGGTGTCGGCGACGGTCGTGCCCTGCTCGACGCCGGCGGAGTGCACGAGCAAGTCGAGCCGGTCGGGCAGCGGCGGCAGGTCCCCCGCGCCGAGGTCGCCGACGAACGGCACGGCGCTCGGCAGCTCGGCGACGAGGGCGTCCACTGCCTCGGCGTTCCGCCCGCCGACGAACACGTGGTGGGTGCGACCGAGGTCGGTCGCGATCGCGCGGCCGATGCCGCGGGTGGCACCGGTCACCAGGGCGACCGGACGGTTCTGGAGCTGTTCTGTCGTCACGTGGGCCAGCCTACGGAAGCCGGGCCGGGCCTCCCGTCCGCGTCCGGGATCTGTGGAGAACCGTCACCGCGACGACCATCGCGCCGACCAGGACGGCCACCGCTGCGATGCCCCACGGCGAGCCGGCCAGCGCGGCGACGACCGCCCAGAACACCGCGAGCCCGACGGTGGCGTAGAGGAAGGCCCACGCGACGCACCCCGGCACCATCGCGATCGTGTACCGCCACCACGCCACGCGGGCGAGCCCGGCGGCGGCGTTCATCACCGTCTGCAGCCCGACCACCACGAAGCTCACCGTCACCACCGGCAGGCCCCAGCGTTCGAGGAGCACTGAGCCGCGCCGGACCGCCGGCGAGTGCAGCCAGCGACCCCAGCGGGAGCGCGAGGCACCCGTCACTGCGAGACGCGCGACCCAGTACGTGGCCTGCGCACGGCAGAACACGATCACGAGGAGCGCGAGGACGAGCTGCCAGAACGGCAGCCCCTCGAGGAAGGCGGGCACGGTCGCACCGTAGCGCCTCCGTCCGGAGGAACGCCTCGGGTGTCAGTCGCCGTCGGCGCCCTGCCGGATCCTGATCCCCTCGAGGACGTCCTGCGCCCGCTTCTCGTCCTGCTTCTCGATCTGCCGGGTGTCGCGCTCAGGGAGCTGGATGTCCTCCTCCGCCCGGATGCCCGCCTGCAGCTGCCGGCCGCGCTCGAGCTCGGCGTCGAACTCGGCACCGAACAGCAGCGCGTTGTTCGTGATCCAGAGCCACAGCAGGAACACGATGACCCCACCGAGGGAGCCGTACGTGGCGTTGTAGTTCGAGAAGTTGGCGACGTAGAACCCGAAGCCGACGCTCGCGATGATCAGGATGAGGATCGCCAGGATCGACCCACCGCTCACCCACCGGAACTTCGGCTGCTTGACGTTCGGCGCCCAGTAGTAGAGCACTGCGACGACGATGATCGCGACGACGAGCAGGATCGGCCACTGCACGATCAGCAGGACCGTCGCGGCCGCGTCGCCGAGTCCGATGACGTCACCGAAGCTCCGGGCGAGCGGGCCCGAGACGAGCACGAGCAGGCCGACGACGAGCATGACGACGGTGAACACTGTCACGCCGAGCATGGTCGGACGGAGCTTCCAGATCGGTCGGCCCTCGCGGACGTTGTAGATCCGGTTCATCGCCCGGCCGAAGGCGCCGACGTACCCGGAAGCCGACCAGATCGCGCCGACGATGCCGACGACGAACGTGATGCCGGCGGCGGGCGACCGGACGAGACCCTCGATCGGGTCCCTCAGCAGGTCGACGACGCTCTGCGACCCGACGTTGCCGATGATCGTCAGCAGGGAGTCGATGGTCTTCTGCGGGTCGGACACGAGGCCCAGGATCGAGACGATCGCCAGCAGTCCGGGGAAGAGCGCGAGGACCGTGTAGTACGTCAGGCTCGCGGCGAGGTCGGTGCACTGGTCGCTGGAGAACTCACGCAGGGTCTTCTTCAGCGTGTAGACGAGCGTCGGCTTGTTCAGGTCGGTCGGGCTGTCGGGCTTCCGGGAGTCGTCCGGGTCCGGCTTCTGCTGCTCCTGCGCCATCGGACTACCCCCGCGCCTTCAGGGCCTGCTTCGACCGCTTCACGGCGGCCTTGCGGTTCTTGGTCGCCCGTCGCTGCACCGCGGCGATGCCGGTCTGCTGCTTCACGCGGGCCTTGTGCGCCGGGTCACGGTCCAGTGCCTGCTCCGCGGCCTTCGCCCGGGCCTTCCGACCCTTGCGGCCGGACTGTGCCTGCTCCTTCGCCGAGGGGCCGTCGCCGCGCGCGCCGAAGGGCAGCAGCGCGGTGAACGCCGAACTCGCCGGTGGCGTCGCCAGGTGTCCGGCGGGGCGGTTGCGCAGCGCGACGCCGAGGACGATCGCCGCGACACCGGTCAGCCCGGTGATGCCCATCGCGACGAGCGGGGTCGGGTCACGGTGCCAGCGCTGGCGGGTCTTCGCGGCTGCGAGCCGTGCCCGCGCCGGGAGGTTCGCACGGCGCTTGAGCTCGGTGACGGTGTCGGTCATGCGCTCACGCGTGCGGACGTTCGCGAGTTCGAGCTCGGGGAGACTGTCCTTGGCCATTCCCCAGTTTCTACACGGCTGGGCCGGGGGCGCGCCCAGATGGCCGCGGTGCGGCCATCTGGTCGGTGTCGCGCCCGTGGCATTGGACGCGGACTCAAGGGCGGACGGGAGGCCCGTGGCGGGCCCGCCACGGGCCTCCCGTCCGTCGGTCACGGCGTTCAGGACGGCACGACGACGTCCTCGGGTTGGCCGCTGGCAGCCGAACGACCGGCTGCCTCCATGAGTGCGAGGCTGCGCAGGTTGTCGCGGCCGCTCGTCGCCGGTGCCGGACCGCCCTCGACCGAACGGGCGAAGGCCTGCAGCCCGCCCTGGCGGTCGGTGTGCTCGAGCACGGGCAGCTTGACGGGCTCGGCCTCGTCGTCCTGGGTGCGGCGGAGGGTGACCACGTCGCCGTCGACCGCGTTCGGGGCTCCGTCGCGGCTGGTGAACCAGAGTTCGCCGTCCTCGCCCTGGATGCTCCACTCGCCGGCCCACGCCGTGCGGGGGCCGCGGCTCAGCCAGCTGCCGCGGTAGCTGACGACCAGGCCACCGTCGAGCTCGATGATCATCGAGGCGATGGCTTCGTCCTGGTACTTGCTGTACGACGGGAAGGTCGCCTTGGCGAAGACCCGGACGGCCTCTTGTCCGGTGACCATCCGGAGCAGGTCGAAGTGGTGGATCGCCATGTCGTTGATCATGGCGTGCGGGAACTTGTAGTGCGGGTGTTCCTCGAACGCCAGGTCGTTGTCCCACTGCCGGAAGTCGACGTTGATCGCGGAGAGCTCGCCCACGGTGTTCGCAGCGAGCAGGTCCTGCACGGCACGCGGTGCCGGGTACCAGCGGTAGTTCTGGCTGACCTGCAGCACGAGGCCGAGCTCCTCGGCACGGCGCACGGCGGTGACGGCCTCGTCCGTGGTGTTGGCGAACGGCTTCTCGACCAGGACGTGCTTGCCGGCGTCGAGGGCCTCGAGCGCGAGCGGCACGTGGGTGACGGCGGGGGCGGTGATGACGACGGCGTCGGCCTCGACCCCGGCGAGCGCCTCGGTCAGGGACGCGAACGCAGCGGACGCGGGCAGCCCGAGGTCCTGCTGCACGGCGGTCAGCGTCGCCGGCACCGGGTCGACGATCCCGACCACCTCCACTTCGGAGACCTCTGGGATGGCGGTGCGGGCCCAGTTGCCGCCCCACCCTCCGAGACCGACGTGGATGATCCGGACCGTCATGCGTGCACTCCTTCGTGGCTGCGGCGTCACGACTCCCGTGACGCGTCCGTCCAGTCTGTCAGTGCTGCGCGCGGCGGGCGCCGAGGTTCGGGCGCCGAGGTTCCACGACATGCCGCGTGCGCGGCGCCGAGGTTCCACGGATCGCGCCGGGCGACGTCGAGATGCCGAGATTTCGGAACCTCGACGGGACGCCGACGGAGCCCGACCGCGACCAGCGCGACCCGGGCGCTCAGTGCGTGAAGGCGTAGGCGATGAGCGCCATCGTCACGATGAACCCCGCCAGGTAGTTGATCCAGAGGAACCGCTTCCACCCCGCGTTCGCGGCCTCGGCGCCCTGGTCCGTGATGTTCCACCACGGCAGCACGTTGAGCGCGTACGGGATCACGACGACGGCGGCGATCGGCCCGGGGAACGCCGAGAACAGCAGTGCGACACCGGCGACCAGGTACGCGACGAACGCGAGTCGCACGGTCGCCCGCGCCCCGATGACGGTCGCGACGGAGCCGATGCCGCCAGCTCGGTCGGCCAGGACGTCCTGCACCGCGCCGAACGCGTGCGAGGCGACCCCCCACAGGAAGAACGCGATGCAGACGGCGACGAGCTGGCCGGTCCAGTGCGGTCCGGCGAGCGCCAGGCCGTAGATCGCGGGCGAGACGAAGTGGGTCGACGAGGTCAGGGAGTCGAGGAACGGCTTCTCCTTGAACCGCAGCCCCGGCGCCGAGTACGCGATGACGGCGAACACGCTGATCGCGAGGACGAGCCACGACCACGGCCCGTTCCCGCTCACCGCCCCGAGCACGACGAGCGCGACCAGGAACGGCACGTTCGTGACGACGACGGCCCAGAGCGTGGTGCGGTGGACGCTCTTGTCGAGCAGCGCCCCCTCGACGCCGCCCTTGCGCGGGTTGCGCAGGTCGGACTCGTAGTCGAAGACGTCGTTGATGCCGTACATCGCCAGGTTGTAGGGCACCAGGAAGTACACGACGCCGACCAGGAACGCGACGAGCGAGAACCCGCCGCCGCCGCTGTCGTCAACGCTGACGCCGACCCCGCTGCCGAGCAGGTACGCGGCACCGAACGGGTAGGCGGTGTTCACCCAGCTGATCGGACGCGACGAGACGAACAGGGCGCGCAGGGCCGACGGCCTGGAGGCGGTGCTGGCGTTCACGGGGTGTCCTCCGGTGGTGCGGTGGTCGGGTCGGGCGCGGGGCGCGCGGCGGCCGGGTCGCGCGGGCCCGTCCGGTCGAACAGGACCCACAGGCTCGGCAGCAGCACGATCGCCGCCATCGCGTACGCGAGGTCCTCGACCGGGATCGCCCCGATCTTCGCGCCGCTGATGAGCGAGGGGTCGTAGGCGACGATGCGCAGGGTCACGATGACGTTGTCGAACACGATCGTCATCACGAGCAGCGCGATCCCGGCGACGAGCGACGTGACGAGCGCGACCCGACGCCCGGGCCCCGGTGCGCGTCCCGCCGCTCGTGCACGGCGCGCGGCCACGATGCCGGCGACGACCGCCACCACCGCCACGACGGCGAAGAACGGCAGGGCCAGGAGGGCGTACGCGCCGGAGCCGGTCACGGGCGCCGCCGTCCGAGCGACCGCTGCACGACGGGCCGGACGAAGCCGACCAGGTCCATCGTCGAGTAGCAGAGCAGCAGCAGGAAGAAGAGCTCCTCGAGCGGGACCTCGGGGGCGAGGAACACCCCGGTCAGCAGGTGCTGCGGGCCGATGAAGAAGATGCCGTACGCGACCCCGGCGACGTCCCACACCATGAAGAACGCGACACCGACGACCATCACCGCAGCCGCACGCCACGGTGCTCGCCAGAAGAACAGCCGGAAGCGGGCGTCGAGCACGGTCATGCCGATCAGCGACACGACCAGGCCGGCGAGGTACAGCCCGGGCATCAGACGGTGCCGGCCTGGTTCCGCGGGGTGCCGAGCGGCGTCGGCAGCGGTTCGGTGCTCGTGTCGCCGTGGATCCGCTTGAGCAGGACCTCGGCGCTGATCAGGCACATCGGCAGACCGATGCCCGGGATCGTGGACGCCCCGGCGTAGTACAGGCCCTCGACCTTGGCCGACGCGTTCTTCTCGCGGAAGAACGCACTCTGCTTGAGCGTGTGCGCGGGACCGAGCATCGACCCGTTCCACGCGTTGAGGTCGTCGGCGAAGTCGCGCGGGCCGATCGTCCGACGGACCCGGATGCGGTCCCGCAGGTCGGGGACGCCCGAGCGCTCGGCGACGACGTCGATGGCGCGGTCGGCGATCTGCTCGACCTCGTAGTCGCCGGCACCGTCGATCCCGCCCTTGCCGATGGACAGGTCGGCGGGCAGGGGCACCAGGATGAAGAGGTTGCTCGAGCCGCGGGGCGCGACGGACGGGTCGGTCTCCGACGGCGCGCAGACGTAGATCGACGCGGGGTCGGGGACGTGCCGGTCCTTGCCGAAGATCGCGCCGAAGTTCGCCTTCCAGTCCTCGGTGAACACCAGGGTGTGGTGCAGCAGGCCGGGCGTCGGTCCGTCGATGCCGAGGTAGACGAGCACGGCGCTCGGCCCGGGGTCGCGGGTCTTCCAGTGCTCGGCGCCGTGGGTGCGGTGCTCGCGGTCGAGCAGCTGCATCTCGGTGTGCTGCAGGTCGGCGGCGCTCACGACCAGGTCGGCCGGGGCGGTGTGCTGCACGCCGTCGCGGTCGCGGTGCACGACCCCGGTGGCGACGCCGTCCTCGACGACGATCCGTTCGACCTTCGCGCCGGCGATGATCTTCGCGCCCTCGGCACGGGCAACCCGCTCGACCGCGGCGATCACCTCGGTGATGCCGCCCTTCGGGTAGAGCACGCCGTCGGCGAGGTCGAGGTGGCTCATCAGGTGGTACATGCTCGGTGCGGCGTACGGGCTCGTGCCCAGGAAGACCGCGGGGTAGCCCAGGATCTGCCAGAGCCGCCGGTCCTTGACCGCCGAGGCAGCGCGGGACGACAGTGGCTGCAGCAGGAGCCGGGCGAGCTTCGGCAGGCGACGGAGCACGTCGGGGGCGGCGAGCTTCGTGAGGTCCTGGAACGTCGTGTACAGGAACCGGCGGATCGCCATCGCGTAGGTGTCCTCGGCCGAGGCGAGGTACTTCCGGATCCGCTTGCCGGCTCCGGGCTCGACGGACTCGAACAGCGCGATGTTCGCCTCGGCGTCGGCGCGCAGGTCGATCGGCTCGTCGTTGCCCTCGCTGTAGACGCGGTACCCGGGGTCGAGCTTCACGAGGTCGAGTTCGGCGTCGGCCGAGGTGCCGAGCAGCTGGAAGAAGTGGTCGAACACCTCGGGCATGAGGTACCACGACGGCCCGGTGTCGAACCGGAAGCCGTCGCGCTCCCACGAACCGGCACGGCCGCCGGGCTGCGACCGCTGCTCGAGCACGGTCACGGCGAAGCCGTCCCGCGCGAGCAGCGCCGCGGACGCCAGTCCGCTGATGCCGCCGCCGATCACGACGGCGCGTCGGGCGGGCACCTTGCGCCGGGTGGTGGCGGCGACGGCCGTCGGACGGGAGGCGCGGGGCGGGGTCATGGCGTGCCTCCTGGCCGACGGGTGGCCACCTTCGACCGCACGGGGGCGCGTCCGGCGAGCACCTGTGCGGCCAGGCGTGCCTTCACCGGGTTCGGGACGCGCACGCGCGTCGTCACCAGGCGCGTCGCCGGTGTGCGGGCGATGCGGTCGTTGAGTTCCTGGAACAGGGCGTGCGCGAGTCCGACGGCGTTCCGGGCGTCGGCCGGCAGCAGCCGGATCGTCCGGGCCGCGTGGTCGAGGTCGGACTGCACGTCGGCGACCAGGCGCTGCTTCGTGGCCTCGTCGAACGAGCGGATGTCGACCCCCGGGAAGTACGAGCGGCCGAGCACCTCGAAGTCGGCGTGCAGGTCGCGCAGGAAGTTCACCTTCTGGAACGCGGCGCCGAGCGCACGGGATCCCGCGACGAGCTCAGCCTGGTCGAAGGTCGGGCGGCCGGCGCGGTACACGAACGCACGCAGGCACATCAGCCCCACCACCTCGGCCGAGCCGTACACGTACGCCGCGAACGAGGCGTCGTCGTGCTCGGTGCGCTCCAGGTCCATCCGCATCGACGCGAAGAACGGCTTGGTGAGCTCCGCGCCGAAGCCCGTGACCCGTGCACTCCGGGCGAATGCGTGCACGACCGGGTTCACCGAGAAGCCGAGGGCGATCGCGCGCTCGGTGTCGGCCTCGAGCTCGTCGAGGACCGTCCGTGCCAGGTCGGGATCGAGCCCCGCCTCGGTCGCGGGACCGTCGACGACCTCGTCGGCGACGCGCACCAGCGCGTAGACGTTGCGGATGTGCTCGCGGGTGTCCTTGGCGAGCAACCGGCTCGCCAGGCCGAACGACGTCGAGTAGCGGTCGATGACGACGCTCGACGCCGCCTCGGCCGTGGCGTCGTACAGGGGGAGCCGACCGGACGGCGCAATGCCGGTCCGGGTGGTGTCGGTCGTCACCGGGCGCGCTCCACGAGTTCGGTCACGAGGCCCTCCAGGCGGTCGGCGAGGTCGTACGGCAGTCCGGAAAGCTCGGCACGGGCGAGTGCGACGTGGTCGGCGATCCGGGACTCGGCTGCGGCACGGGCGCCGCAGGTGACCAGGGTCGCACGGAGCGCGGCCGCACGTTCCTCGGTCAGGTCCGGGTCACCCAGGTAGGGAGCGATGTCCGGCCAGCAGTCCGTCGTGGCCGCGTAGGCGATGAGCATGGTCCGCTTGCCCTCGCGCAGGTCCCCCAGCACGCTCTTGCCGGTGGTCGTCTCGTCGCCGAACACCCCGAGCAGGTCATCGACGATCTGGTACGCGATGCCGATCTCGCGGCCGAAGGCGCCGAGCGCGGTGACGACGGTCTCGGGCGCGCCGGCGAGCACGGCACCGGACTGCAGCGGTGCCTCGAACGAGTACACGCTCGTCTTCGCCCGTTCCATCGCCAGGACCTCGTCCACCGTCGGCATCACGCCCAGGGCCAGGTCGACGTCGGTCATCTCACCGGCGGCGCTGGCGAACACGGCCTCGTCGAGCAGTTCGAGCAGACGCCCACGACGCTCGCCCGTCACGCCGGAGGACTCGATGAACCGAGGGGCGCCGGAGAGTGCGAGGTCGCCCGCGATCACGGCGGCGCTCATCCCGCGGTGCTCGGCGGTCGGCAGCGGCAGCCCACCGGTGGTGCCGGCGTCGCGGTAGGAGCCCGCGACGTTCGGCTGGCCGCGGCGCGCCCAGTCACGGTCGATGACGTCGTCGTGCACCACCAGCGCGGTGTGCAGGAGTTCGTAGGCCGCGGCGACGTGCGCGGCAGCGAGCACGTCGTCCCCGCCGAGGCCGAGGTACGCGGTCAGGACCATGCGCGGTCGGAAGCGCTTGCCGCCCAGGCTCGCCTTGCGGAGCACCCGCCAGAGTTCCTCGGACGGACGGCCGTAGCGCGCGGCACGAGCCGAGGACACGACGAAGAAGCGCTCGAGACAGTCGTCGACGAGCGCGAGGTCGATGTGCGCCACGGTGGCCGCTTCCTCGCTCATTGGCCTAACCTATCGGTGCAGATGAGCGCTTTCCCGGAAACCGTGGTCCTGCTGGCCGACGACCGTACCCCGATCGGCACAGCGGACAAGTTCACGGTGCACACAGACCACACGCCCCTCCACCTGGCCTTCTCGTGCCACGTCCGCAACACCGACGGGGACGTCCTGGTGACCCGTCGCGCCCTGTCGAAGAAGACGTGGCCCGGTGTCTGGACGAACACGTTCTGCGGGCACCCCGGCCCCGACGAGTCGTTCGAGGACGCCATCGCCCGCCGGGCATCGCGCGAACTCGGCATCACCGTGCGCGACGTCGAGCTCGTGCTGCCGGACTTCCGGTACCGCGCGGTCGACGCCTCGGGGATCGTCGAGAACGAGGTCTGCCCGGTGTTCCGCGCCGTCACCGACGACCTGCCCGCCCCCGCGGACGACGAGGTCGCCGAGTACGCCTGGGTCTCCGAGGACTCGCTGCGGGCCGCCGTCGCCGGCGCGCCGTTCGGCTGGAGCCCCTGGCTGGGCTGGCAGCTGACCGAGCTCGAGGCCGCGGGCCTGCACATCACCCGCTGACCCCGGCCGCGCGGTCCCCGCCGGTCCAGGGCGGGGGCGAGACTCGGGCTGCGCGACACTCCTCGTGCCCGCGAGCGCGAGAACTGTCGCCCACGCCGAGTCTCGAGTGCGCCGGGTCCAGTCTCGAGTGCGCGGCCAGCGACTGTCAGGGCGCGTCATCGACAATGGTCGGTATGACCACGACGGAACGCGATGCCGCACCGCGCGCTGGCGCCGCCGCCGTGCTCGAAGCACTCCGCGACGACCCGGTGATCGCCAGCGTGAAGGACGCCTCGGCGCTCGACGAGGTCCTGGCCTCCGACCGGGGCGTCGTGTTCGTCCTGTACGGCAGCGTCCTCGACGTCGCGGACGTCGTCGACCGGGCGAAGGACGCCGGCAAGACGGTCTTCGTGGACGTCGACCTGCTCGACGGGTTCTCGGCGCGCGAGGTCGTGGTGACCTGGATCGCCGAGCACACCCGCGCCGACGGGGTGCTCTCCACCAAGTCGAACCTGGTCCGCGCCGCCAAGCGTGCGGGGCTCGTTGCCGTCCAACGGTTCTTCCTGGTCGACTCGTTCTCGTACCACCAGCTGCCCCGGGTGGTCGAGCAGGCGAAGCCCGACGCGATCGAGATCCTGCCCGGGTGCATGCCGCGGGTCATCACGTGGCTCCGCGACGACACCACGGTGCCGGTCATCGCCGGCGGCCTGGTGTGCGACAAGGCGGACGTCATGGCGGCGCTCGGCGCGGGCGCGATCGCCGTGGCCTCGTCGAACCGCGACGTCTGGGGCATGTGAGCCCACGCAGGTCCTCGCCGCGAACCGGCGGGAGTGGTGACCGCCTGGAGGCCCGGTGCCGATCTCGTGGACCGGCACCGGGCCTCCAGGCTGTCGCGTTCGACGTCCGCGGCCGTCAGCCGACGATCGCTGCGGTCCGCCGGTACAGCTCGTCGGTGTGGGCCGTGACGTCGGCGTGCACCGCACGCAGCGCGTCGTAGACCGTCGCGGTCGACGGGTCCGGCGCGAACCGGTCCCGCTCGACGACCATCGCCTCGGCCGCCGCGGCGAACGACGGGTGCACACCCGTCGCGACGGCGGCGCAGATCGCGGCCCCGCGCCCGGCGGCGCTGTCGCCCACGATGCGGATGGCCGGTGTCTGGAAGACGTCCGCCATCACCCGCATCATGAGGTCCGACGACGAACCGCCACCGGAGACGACCACGCGCTCGTACGGCGTGCCGAGCTCTGCGGCCATGGCGTCGCTGCGGTCGCGCATCGTCATCGCGATGCCCTCGAGGATCGACCGGTAGACGTGCGCTCGGCCCTGCCGTCCGTCGAAGCCGAGGATCGACCCCTTCCGGAACGCTGCGTCCGCCGGCGCGAGCCAGTCGAGCACCGTGAGGAGCCCGTCGGAACCGGCAGCGACCGCGGCGGCCTCGCGGTTCAGCCGGTCCTCGGCCCGCTCCCCCGCGGACTCGGCCGCGGCGGCGTAGTCCGGCCCGAGCAGATCGCGGAACCAGCTCACCGTCCACATGCCGCGGCGGATGCCGCCGGACTCGTACAGGTACCGGCCCGGTTCCGCACCGAAGTTGGTCCAGAAGTCGGTCCCGCCGGCGGTGTTCCGCTCACCGACGGACATGCCGGCGATGTACGTGCCGAGCGACACGAGCAGGGTGGTCGGGTCGAGGAGCCCGCAGCCGAGGGCCTCCACCGCCTTGTCGTTGGCCGTCGCGACCACTGGCAGTCCGACCGGCAGGCCCGTCGCCTCGCTCGCAGCGGCCGTCACGGTGCCGAGTACCTCGCCCGGGTCGACGAGCTCGAGGAGCTGCGACCGCTGCATGCCCGTTGCGGCATACGCGGCGTCGTCGGTCGTCCAGCGCCAGGTGTCGGTGTCGATCGGCCACATGCCCTGGTAGTTGGCGGCGGTGTCGCGGAACGCGCCCGTGAGCCGGTGACCGACGTAACCCGAGGAGGTGGTGACGTACGCCACGTCGTCGTGCTCGGCCGTGAACGGCTGCCCGACGCGGGCGTCCATCCAGCTCATCACCGGCTGGGCGAGCGACCCGTCGGCGCGCAGCACCGCTCGGCAGAACCGGATGGTGCAGAGCCCGACGCCGACGATCTCGGACGGGTCCCCGCGGAAGGCCGCCATCGCGATGCGGCACGCCGCCGCGACGGAGTCCCAGAGGTCGTCGTCCGGATGCTCGACCACGCCGGGCGCCGGTGTGTGGTTCGGCCGCAGCGGCACGCGCCCCTCGGCGACGACGACGCCCCGCTCGTCGAAGACCGTGACCTTCGACGACTGCGAGCCGTTGTCGATGCCGACGAGGTAGCGAGTCATGCGCCCGTGGCTCCGAATCGCGTGTCGGGGTGCTCAGCGGCCGACTGGATCGCTCCGGGTGCAGGGAAGATCGTGCCCTTGTTCATGATGCCCTTCGGGTCGAACTGCGCCTTGAGCCCCTGCATGATCGCGAACGCGGAGCCGTGCTCCTCCTCGACCCACGGGGTGCGGTACTTGCCGACGCCGTGGTGGTGGACCATCGAGCCACCGTGACGCAGGGCCTCCTCGACGATGATCGCGTTGAGCGGGATGTGGTACTTCTCGATCTCCTCCTCCGGGGAGCAGTCGATCCGGTAGTCGTACACGAAGTACATGTTCGTGCCGGTCTGGTAGCTGTGCGACGAGTGACCGCCGAGCATCGTGAGGTCCTCGGCGTGCGGGTACTCGTCGCGGATACGGGCGATGACCGCGTCGTACACGTCGCCGACGGCGGACCAGTCGGCGGAGATCTCGGTCGTGTAGCCGAGCTGGCGGTCCTGCAGCATCACCGCCTTCTCGGCGTCGATCTTGTCCTGCCCCCAGTTGAGGTTGTCGAACCAGGCCTCGATGAGCGCCGGGTCGACCTTCTCGTGCTGGTGCTGGTCGAGGACGCGCTGGATCTCCTCGGAGGTGGCACGCACGATGCCGGCCGGGCCCTCGGCGACGAACACCACGACGCACTTGTCCTTCGAGAAGTGCGAGAAGTGCTGGTTCGCGTCCTCCGGCGAGTACAGGCGCACGACGGAGGGGTGGAATCCGTTCGTGATGACCTCGCGCAGGATCGCGATGCCGGTGCGCATGTCGTCGACGAGCGCACCGTGGAACTCGTTGTTCTCCGGCTGGTACTTGAACACCTTGATCGTGACCTCGGTGATGACGCAGAGCGCGCCCTCGTTGCCGATGACGACGTGGCGGATGTCCGGGCCGGCGGAACGGCGCGGGACGGCCTTGATGCGGCGGACATCACCACCGGGGAAGACGGCCTCGAGCCCGACGACCATGTCCTCGATGGCGCCGTACAGCGTGGAGAACTGGCCGATGGACCGGGTCGCGACGAGCCCGCCGTACTGGGCCAACGGCTTGGACTGCGGCGAGTGACCGGTGGTCAGGCCCTGCAGGCGGAGCTCGTCCTCGAGGCGCTGGAGCGGCACGCCCGCCTGCACCGTCACCTGCATGTTCTCGGGATCGACGTTCAGCACGGCGTCCATGCGCGAGCAGTCCAGCACGATCGTGTCGACCACGCTCGTCTCGAGGCCACCCTCGGTGCCGGTCCGGCCCGTGCGCGGGACGATGTTGATCAGGTTGTCGTTCGCGAACACCAGGATCGCGGCGACGTCCTCGGTGGACTCGGCGTTCACGATGGCGACCGGGGCGGGCGCGTCGTAGATCCCGTGCACCGACTGGTACTTCTTGAACCGGTCGACGCTGGCGTCCTTGAGGTGCTGTTCGTCGGTGTCGATCTGCTCAGGTCGGACGATCTCGGCGAGGCGCGCGAGGATCTCGGAGCGGTCGAGGGTGGCGATCGAGTCGATCATGCGAAGGGTTGCCTTTCGTTGGTGTGGGTCGGAGCGCTGGTCGGGCGACTAGCGGACGAGGTATCCGCCGTCGACGGTCAGGGTGTGGCCGTTCACGTAGTCGGAGGCGCGCGAAGAGAGGAAGACCGTCGCGCCCATGAGGTCGGCGACGTCACCCCAGCGCCCGGCCGGGATGTGGTCGAGGACGCGCTGGTTCGTCTCCGGGTTGGACCGGGTCTGCTCGGTGATCTTCGTGGCGAAGTACCCCGGAGCGATCGCGTTGACCTGCACGTTGTGCTGCGCGAGTTCGTCGCAGTACGCCTTCGTGAAGCCGACGATGCCGTGCTTGGTCGCGGCGTACGCGGGCGACCACTGGCCGCCGAGGAACGCGAACAGCGACGCGATGTTGATGATCTTGCCGGAGCCCTGCGCGACGAAGTGCTTCGCGACCGCGTGCCCGAGGGCGAACGGCGCGGTGAGGTTGACCGCGACCATCGGGTCCCACTTCGCGCGGTCGAACGCGTCGACGTCGTCGAGCAGGCAGATGCCGGCCGAGTTCACCAGCACGTCGACGCCGCCGAGTCGCTCCACGCAGGCGTCCACGATCCGTTGCGGGGCGTCCGCCGCGGTGAGGTCGACCTCGAGGAACTCGTACCGTCGGCCCTCGCCCTCGACGAGCGCCCGGGTCGTGCCGTCGTCGTCGACCACGCTCGGCACGAAGACGTCGGCGCCGGCCTTGGCGAGAGCCAGCGAGAACGCCTGCCCGAGGCCGGAGTTGCCGCCGGTGACGATCGCCCGCTTGCCGGCGAGGCTGAACAGGTCCATCGAGAAGTCGCGGATGTCCATGGGTGTGGGGTCCTTTCGTGGTGCTTCAGGCGACGACGGCCACGTCGGGCGCCGTGTGGTTCCGGAGGTCTCGCGCGCGGACGCGCATGGTGAGGGTGGTGAGGAGGAAGCCGAGGACGGCCGCGCCGAGCAGGACGGCGAACATGGTCGTGTACCCGCCGCCCTGCGAGGGGACGCCGTTCGCCGGGTCCCCGACCCACCAGGCGCCGAGGGCAGGCAGGAACGCGTCCGGCAGGTAGGCGATGCCCGAGGCCAGCCCGATCACGCCGCCGCGCTGGGCGAGCGGGACCTCGACCTCGCCGATCTGCGCCCAGTAGACGCCGCGCGAAGTGAACACCGCGAGGCACATCACGATCATGAGCGCGACGGCGACCCACACCAGGGCGGGGTCCTGCGGCAGCAGGAGGAAGCCGGCGGCGCTGACGGCCGCGACGACGAACGTCCACCGGAGGAACGCCGGCGAGGACTTCGTCCACCGGTCGACGAGCACGCCGCCGACCGGGCCGCCGACGATCTGGAACACGTAGGTGCGGATGACGCCGATCGCGCCGAGGAGCACGACGGGCACGGCGAACCCGTTCTGCAGTAGCGGCGTGAGGTAGCCGAGCAGCGTGTAGAAGCAGTACATCAGCATGATCGAGGATCCGATGAGCCACGTGTACTTGTTGCGTGCGGCGGCGCCGAGTTCGCGGAGCGTGACCGTCTGTCGGCCGACCTGGCCCAGGGCATCGCGGTCCGTGCGGACGACGAGCAGGACCAGGCCGGCGAACACGAGGCAGAGCACGCCGTAGATGCGCATCACCCAGAGCACCCCGCCGGTGTCGGCGATCGCCGCGGCGACGATGCCGGCGCCGATGAAGCCCACGATCGTGGACGTGATGCCGCGGACGCCCTCGAGCCAGCCGAACAGCTTGCCCTGCTCGTCCGCCGAGCCGAGCATCGAGATGAGCTTGACGAGCGACGACCAGTACAGCCCCATGCCGAGCACGGCCATGAGCACGTGGGCGACGACGATCCCGGTCTCGTCCGGCACCGTCGCGAGCCAGAGGTCGACGACACCCATGCCGGCCAGCGCGACCACGATGAGGGCCTTCGGTGAGAAGCGGTCGGCGAACCACCCGCCGCAGAAGTACATGAGCACGGCGACGGCGCCGAACACCGAGGTGATCTCGCCGTAGCGCTGGATCGTGAGGTCGAGCGCATGCGCGGTGTCCGCGAGGAACACGAACCGGATGTACGCGACCTGGAAGATCACGCCGCCGGTCATGGACAGGACGATGAAGCTCAGCAGTCTGCGGGACTTGGTCAAGACCACTCCTTCGTGGTGTGGGTCGGATCGGGTCGGGGGAGGGGGTTCCGGGCACAAAAAAAGAACAGCGACACCCCAGCGCCGGTGCGCTGCGGGTGTCGCTGTTCTCTGAGGTCTGGAGCGACTGCCGTCCCTCGGGTGGGACGGCCGATCTGCAGTTGTCCGATCCGGCCCACGCGATATGCCGGATACGACGTGAACCGTAACCCATGATCATCCGCCAGCACAACTCAGGTGGCACGGATGCTCCGGACGTGCATAATGATCTGGCCCGGAATGTGAACGTGCACATCGACGTGCCACGGCCCCGGGCGGAAACGAGCAGCAATGGCGTCATCGCGGGCACAGCAACCGCGTTCGCCCAGCATCCGTGACGTCGCACGGATCGCGGGCGTCTCCCACCAGACCGTGTCGCGGGTGCTGAACAACTCCGACGCCATCCGCGACGCCACGCGCGACAAGGTGCTGGCGGCGATGGAGCAGCTGCAGTACCGGCCGAACCGTGCGGCGCGGGCCCTCGTCACGAGCAGGACCCACACGATCGGCGTTCTGACCGCCCGGCGCGCCCACTACGGCCCGGCGGTCGCACTGCAGGCGATCGAGGACGCGGCGATGCTGCGCGGGTACTCGGTGACGACGGCGAACATCGCCGAGGCGACCGACACCGCCGTGCGCGAGGGGCTCGGGCACCTGCTCGACCTGGACGTCGAGGGCATCGTCGTCATCGCACCCCAGCAGCGGGTGTTCGACCTGATCGAGGAACTCGGCATCCGCACGCCGTACGTGACGATGCGGGCCAGTGTCGGCGAGGACCCGACGGCCCTGTGGGTCGACCAGATGGAGGGCGCGAGACTCGCGACCGAGCACCTGCTCGACCTGGGCCACGAGTACATCCGGCACATCGCCGGCCCGCAGGACTGGATCGAGGCGGACGCCCGCATGCAGGGCTTCCTGCGCGCCATGTCGGACCGCGACATGCCCGTCGTCCCGCCGATCCTGGGTGACTGGACGGCGGACTTCGGCTACCACGCCGGCCGTGAACTCCTGCGGTGGCGGGACTGCACCGCGGTGTTCTGCTCGAACGACCAGATGGCCCTGGGCGTCATGCACGCGGCGCGCTCCTACGGGCTGGACGTGCCGGGCGACCTGTCGGTGGTCGGCTACGACGACATCCCCGAGGCGAAGCACTACTGGCCGCCCCTCACCACGGTGCAGGTCGACTTCGCCGAGCTCGGCCGCCGCTGCGTCGACCTGCTCCTCCCCGGCGAGGACGAGCTGCTCCGCCCGATCGACATCGTCCCGCAGCTCGTCGTGCGCGCGTCCACGGGGGCCCCGCGCGGTCGGTGACGCGACCACCGTCGATCCGCAGGACGCGGGTCGGACCGGCACCGTGCCTCCCGTCCGGGGGGCGTTCGTGCGGGATCACGCAGGCCGTTACGAAAACGCGACCAATCCGAATTGACAGCCGCACCGGGGCTGTGCGTAAATTACCTCCGTCCAGCCGATGTGACCGTTCACATGAGCGTCACACCAGCGGGACACCGGACGCGACAACGAAGTCCACGCAGGCCACCTGCGCCCTTTCGCTGCCGCAGCAGAACCACCCGAACAACTGCCGCATCGCAGCGGCAGAAGGAGATGCACTGTGGCGTCAACCCCGATCGACACCGGCCTCGAGACCCGGTCGATCACCGCACCCGAGACCATCCTCGAGATGCGCTCGATCACCAAGGAGTTCCCTGGTGTCAAGGCGCTGTCCGAGGTCTCCCTCAACGTCCGCGCTGGCGAGATCCACGCGATCTGCGGCGAGAACGGTGCCGGCAAGTCGACCCTGATGAAGGTCCTGTCGGGCGTCTACCCCTACGGCACCTACGACGGCGAGATCGTCTACGAGGGCGAAGAGGTCCGCTTCAAGGACATCAAGCAGTCCGAGCAGGCCGGCATCGTGATCATCCACCAGGAGCTCGCGCTGATCCCGGAGCTCTCGATCACCGAGAACCTGTTCCTCGGCAACGAGCCCGGCAAGTTCGGCGTGATCGACTGGACGAGCGCCCAGCTCCGTGCGCAGGACCTGCTCGCCCGCGTCGGCCTGGCCGACGACCCGGACACCCAGATCAAGAACATCGGTGTCGGCAAGCAGCAGCTGGTCGAGATCGCGAAGGCCCTGCACAAGGACGTCAAGCTCCTCATCCTCGACGAGCCGACCGCGGCCCTGAACGAGAACGACTCGCAGCACCTGCTCGACCTGATCGTCGGGCTGAAGGCCAAGGGCATCTCGAGCATCATCATCAGCCACAAGCTCAACGAGATCGAGCAGATCGCCGACGAGATCACGATCATCCGTGACGGCAAGACCATCGAGACGCTGAACGTCAAGGGCGACGGCGTCAACGAGGACCGCATCATCCGCGGCATGGTCGGCCGGTCGCTCGAGAGCCGGTTCCCGGACCGCACCCCGAAGATCGGCGAGACCTTCTTCGAGGTCCGCGACTGGACCGTGCAGCACCCGCTCGACGCCAGCCGCCTGGTCTGCAAGGGCTCGAACTTCCACGTCAAGCGTGGCGAGATCGTCGGCTTCGCGGGCCTGATGGGCGCCGGCCGCACCGAGCTCGCGATGAGCCTGTTCGGTCGCTCCTACGGCACCTGGCTCGGCGGCGAGATCATCAAGGACGGCCACGAGATCAAGGTCACGAACGTCCAGCAGGCGATCCAGAACGGCATGGGCTACGTCTCCGAGGACCGCAAGGCCCTCGGCCTCAACCTGCTCGACACCGTGAAGCGGTCCACCGTCTCCGCCGATCTGCAGAAGATCTCGAAGGGCGGCGTCGTCGACTCCATCGAGGAGTACGACGTCGCCGAGAAGTACCGGAAGATGCTCCGCACCAAGGTGCCGAGCGTCGAGGAGAACGTCGGGAAGCTCTCCGGCGGGAACCAGCAGAAGGTCGTCCTGTCCAAGTGGATGTTCACCGACCCGGACATCCTCATCCTCGACGAACCGACCCGTGGCATCGACGTGGGCGCGAAGTTCGAGATCTACGGCATCATCCAGCAGCTCGCAGCACAGGGGAAGGGCATCATCCTGATCTCCTCCGAGCTCCCCGAACTCCTCGGCCTCTCCGATCGCATCTACACGATCTTCGAGGGCCAGATCACGGCCGACGTCCCCGCGGACCAGGCCGATCCAGAAACGCTCATGCGCAGCATGACCTCCGCGCGGAAGGGCGCTCCCGTCTCATGAACAACCTGAAACTGCTCTTCGGCAAGGGCAACTCGATCGGCCAGTACGGCATGATCATCGCCCTCGTCGCGATCGTCATCTTCTTCTGGTTCACGACGGACGGGCTCATCCTCGAGCCCACCAACGTGATCAACCTGTTCCTGCAGTACTCCTACATCCTCATCCTCGCGCTGGGGATGGTCATGGTGATCATCGCGGGCCACATCGACCTGTCCGTCGGATCGGTGGCGGCGTTCGTCGGCATCATCGTCGCCCAGTCGATGTCGGTCTGGCACTTCCCGGTCTGGCTGGCGATCGTGCTCGGCCTGGTCGTCGGTGCGCTCGTCGGTGCATGGCAGGGCTTCTGGGTGGCGTTCGTGAAGGTCCCGGCCTTCATCGTGACCCTGGCCGGCCAGCTCATCTTCCGCGGTGCGAACCAGATCATCGGTGCGTCCACCTCGGTCCCGACGCCGGACGGCTACAACACCATCGGCTCCGGCTTCCTCGGTGACTTCGGCCCCGACTTCGGGTTCTCGAACGGCACGCTGCTGATCGGTGCCGTGACCATCGCCGTCCTGATCATCGTCGAGGTCCGCGGTCGCTCGCGTCGCCGCAAGATGCAGGCCGAGGTCCCGCCGCTGTGGGTCTCCGTCGTCCGCACCGGCATCCTGGTCGCCGTCACCCTCGTCGCCACGTACCTGTTCGGCGCCGGCCCGGTCGGCACGTCGATCCCGATCGTCGCGATCATCCTCGGTGTCCTGACCATCGTCTACGGCTTCATCACGAAGAACACGATCTTCGGTCGCCAGGTCTACGCGGTCGGTGGCAACTCCAGCGCCGCCGTCCTGTCCGGCGTCAGCGCCCGCAAGGTGAACTTCTTCGTCATGGCGAACATGTCGGTCCTCGCCGCGATCGCCGGCATGGTGTTCGTCGGTTACTCGAACGCCTCGGGCCCCGCGGACGGCACCGGCTGGGAGCTCGACGCGATCGCCGCCGTGTTCGTCGGTGGTGCAGCGGTCGCCGGTGGCATCGGCACCATCTCCGGCTCCATCATCGGTGGCCTCGTGATGGCGCTGCTGTCGAACGGTCTGCAGCTGATGGGCATCGAGTCCAACAAGGTCCAGATCATCCGTGGTCTCGTGCTCCTCATCGCCGTCGCCTTCGACGTCTACTCGAAGTCGCAGGGCCGCCCATCGCTCATCGGCGGCATGATGCGGCAGTTCCAGCGCAAGGACGCAGCCGAGGTCCCCGCGGCCCAGCAGCAGCCGCGCTCGATCGAGGACCAGCCCGACAAGATCACCCTCCCCTAGTCCAACCCTTCCCCTCACAGCACCACCACCTCAACGAAGAGAAAGCACTCTCATGCGCAAGAAGCTCATCGCCGGCATCGGTCTGGCACTCGTCGCGGGCCTGGCCCTCAGCGGCTGCTCGGCTCGTGGCACCTCCGACTCGGGCGACGGCTCCGGCTCGTCCATCAAGAAGGGCGACCTCATCGGCGTCGCCCTGCCGGCCAAGACCTCGCAGAACTGGGTGCTCGCGGGCGCCGCGTTCAAGAAGTCGATTGAGGACGCCGGCTTCAAGGCCGACATCCAGTACGCCAACGCCGGCAACCCGGTCCCCGACCAGCAGTCGCAGATCTCGGGCATGGTCACCAAGGGCGCGAAGGCGATCATCATCGGTGCTGCCGACGGTTCGCAGCTCGGCTCGCAGGTCAAGGCCGCCAAGGCCCAGGGCACGACCGTCATCGCCTGGGACCGCAACATCCTGAACACGAAGAACGTCGACTACTACGTCGCGTTCAACAACTTCAAGGTCGGCCAGCTGCAGGCCCAGGCACTGCTCAAGGGCCTCGAGGAGAAGAAGGGCGACGGACCGTACAACGTCGAACTCTTCGCCGGTTCGCCGGACGACGCCAACGCCACCGTGTTCTTCAACGGTGCGATGGACGTCCTGCAGCCGAAGATCGACGACGGCACGCTCAAGGTCGTCTCGGGTCAGACCACGTTCGCCAAGGTGAACACGCAGGGCTGGCTCGCGCAGAAGGCCCAGTCGCGCATGACCGACCTGCTGGCCCAGTACTACACGGGTGACACCAAGCTCGACGGCGTCCTGTCGCCGAACGACACCCTCGCCCGTGCGATCCTCACCGCGACCAAGGCCGCCGGCAAGGACAACCCCGTCGTGACCGGGCAGGACTCGGAGACCGCTTCGATCCCGCTCATCATGAAGGGCACGCAGTACTCGACGATCTACAAGAACACCACGGAGGAGGCCCAGGCGGCCATCGACCTGGTGTCCGACCTCGCCGACGGCAAGACCCCGAAGACGACCAAGGACAAGAACAACGACAACGGTTCGAAGGTCGTCCCGGCCGTCGAGCTGACGCCGATCCTGGTCACGAAGGACAACGCGGTCGAGGCCTACAAGGGCAACGACACCCTCGAGGAGCTCGCCAAGAAGGGCTGATCTCCCCCGCTCACACGGACGGCCCCGTCTCGCCTCGGCGAGACGGGGCCGTCCTGCGTCGTCGTGGGGCAGGCCACGGCCGGACGGGAGGCCCGGGGCACGTCGTGATCCGTGCCTCCCGTCCGCCGTGCACGCACGTCCGGTGCCCGCGCGACCCGCCGGGTCAGGGCCGGGTCGCGCGCAACCGCCGCGCCGCGTCGGCCAGGTGCGGCACGTCCGTGTGGGCCGTGCCGAACACCACCGCGCGGGTGGTGTCGAAGTAGCGCCGGGTCAGCCGGTCGCCGAGGTCGGACACCCGCGACCACGGGATGTCCGGCTCGCTCGCGGTGACGGTGCTCGGCAGGACACGGACCGCCTCGCCGATCTCGACCAGCCGCATCCGGACGGCGTCGTGCACCAGGTCCTCGGGCAGCCGCTCGTCGCCGACGTACCGGCCGATGGCCTCGCACGCACCGATGACGTCGTCGAGTCGATCGCCGACCAGCCGGGGGGTCACCGGTTCTTGGCTCACAGCGGCACCGCGCGTCGGACGACCTCGGGGCTCATGCCGGCGGCGTCCACGACGTCGACGCGCACGCCGAGCAGTCGCTCGGCGCCGTCCTGGATGCGCATGAGCGCGAAGATGCCGAGCCCGGCGTCGACGTCGATCATCAGGTCGACGTCGCTGCCCGGGCCGTCCTCCCCGCGGGCGACGCTGCCGAACAACCGCGGGTTGCGGCCGCCGAACCGCTCCACGACGGCGACGAGGTCGTGCCGTGCTGCGGCGACGCGTTCGCGGAGGGGCGGTGGGTCCTCGACCGGGAGCAGGTCGATCGACGTGGTGAAGCCCGCGGCCCGGAGCATGCGCTGGAGTGCGGCGAGCGAGGGTTCGCGGCGACCGTTCTCGTATGTGCTGATGACGCTCTGCGTGACGCCGGCCCGCCGGGCGAGCTGCACCTGCGTCAGTTCGGCGCGGTCACGGGCGTCACGGATGAGCGCGGCCGCCGACACCGTCGGCATCGGACGTGGAGGGACTGCGGACATGCTGCAACGATACACAGCATGCGACATTTCGTCCGCTGGATGACGCGCGGTGTCGACCCGGAACGACGTCATCGATGTCGCACGACGTCGATGACGTCGTTCCGGGTCGGGTGGACCGCGGTCAGGGGCGCGCTGAGACGTCCGCGCGGTGGAAGTTCTGCGCCGAGCGGGACGGGGTCGGCCCACGCTGACCCTGGTACCGCGACTGGTACTCGGCCGAGCCGTACGGCTTGTCGGCGGGACTGGACAGCTGGAAGAAGCACAGCTGCCCGATCTTCATGCCGGGCCAGAGCTTGATCGGCAGCGTCGCGACGTTCGACAGCTCGAGCGTCACGTGGCCGGAGAACCCGGGGTCGATGAACCCCGCGGTCGAGTGGGTCAGCAGGCCGAGGCGTCCGAGCGAGCTCTTGCCCTCGAGCCGTGCGGCGATGTCGTCGGGCAACGTGACGACCTCGTACGTCGAGCCGAGCACGAACTCGCCGGGGTGCAGCACGAAGGCCTCGTCCGGGTCGGTCTCGACCAGCCGGGTCAGGTCGGGCTGGTCGACCGCCGGGTCGATGTGCGGGTACTTGTGGTTGTCGAACAGCCGGAAGAACTTGTCGAGCCGGACGTCGATGCTCGACGGCTGGACGAGCGAGGCGTCGTGGGGGTCGAGACCGATCCGGCCCTCGGCGAGCTGGGCGGTGATGTCGCGATCGGAGAGCAGCACGCCGTGCAGCCTAGCGGCAGCGGACCCCCGCCGATATGCTGCGAGGCTGTCCGGGGCCGGGCAGCCTCGCACCGCTGGGAGGAACCGACATGACCGCGTACACCGTCCACGAACTCGTGGTCCCCGCCACGATGGACGACGGCCCGGGGACCGTGCGGGCGTTCCGCGAGTGGGTCGACGTGCAGAACCGCGCCGAGGTGTCGATCACCGGACTGCCGGAACTGCTCTGGACGCCCGAGGAACAACTGCCGTACCTGATCGACCCCGACGCGCCCAGCCGACTGTTCCTGGTCCGTGACGACGAGGGGGCCGCGGTGGGGGCCGGCTCGTACGAATCGAAGGCGGTCGCGGACGCCCCGAACTGCTGGATGGCGGTCAGCGTGGCGCCCGAGCACCGGCGCCGTGGCATCGGCACGCTCCTGGCCGAGCACGTCGAAGCGGTCGCGAGGCAGCAGGGCCGCACGCAGTGGAAGACGTACGCCGTGTCACGGCAGGTCGGCCCCGCAGCGGGCCCCGGGTACCTCCGTGCACCGACCGGGTTCGGCGTCGTGCCCGAGGACGAACCCGGAGCCCGGTTCCTGACGAGCCGGGGGTGGCGGTTCGGGCAGGTGAACCGGATCAGCCGTCTGGAGCTCCCGGCCGACCCCGATGCGCTCTCCGGCGTCCGCGCGGCGGCGACGCGGGCGGCGGCCGACCGGTACCGCGTGCACACCTGGGCCGGCCCGACTCCGCCCCGGTGGCAGGCGGACGTCGCACTCCTCCTGACCCGGATGAGCACCGATGCCCCGGCCGGCGACATGGCCGAGCCCGAGGACGCCTGGACGATCGACCGGCTCCGGACGCACGAGCAGCACCTCGACGACGGCCCGCGCACCATGCGCACCGTCGCCGTGGAGGACGTGTCGTCCGGCGGACTCGTCGGCTTCACCCAGCTCGCCGTCCCGGGGCCCGTGGCCCAGCCCGTGATGCAGGGCGACACCCTCGTGCTGCGCGAGCACCGGGGGCACCGGCTCGGGTGGCTGCTCAAGGTCGTCGGGATCGAGACGATCGAGCGCGACCACCCGGGGCACCCGTCGATCATCACGTTCAACGCCGAGGAGAACCGCCCGATGCTCGACGTGAACGAGGCCGTCGGGTTCGTGGGCGTCGGCAGCGAGGGGATCTGGGAACACCGCCCGGCGTAGGGTTCCCCCATGGCGCGCTCACGGGGGATGGACGATCTGGTCAGCGACGGGGTCTTCCTGGCCTGGGAGGCGCAGCTGCAGCTCGCAGACTTGTACGACGACCACGAACGCTGGAACGTCGACCTCGCCGCCGGCACCCTGCAGTTCGTCGGACCGCACCCGGGCGAGTTCCGGATCCAGCTCCTGGGGTCGGCCGCACCGGGGCCGCGCAGCTGGCTCTGGGGCTGGGCGAACCCGTCGCAGTACCCAGCGTCGGTGCTCGCCGCCGCGAACGCCACCCGCGCGCTGGGCGAACGGCTCGGCATCCCGGAACTCGTGCAGGGCGAGGTCCCGTTCGGCGAGCACCGGCAGGCCGACGCCGCAGACGCCGGGTACGAGTTCGCGTGGGACATGTCGATCGCGGCACGGCTGGCGACGGGTTCGTGGTTCGGCTTCGGCGGGCACGTCGGCGGAGGCTCCCGCCTCTGGGTGCTGTTCGAGGGCCTGCTGTTCGCGCCACCGACGGTCCCCCGGATGGTCCGGGTCTTCGGTGAGGGCCTGCAGACGACCGAGGTGCACGACCACCGCCGCGCTGTGGGGAGCTGGGCGTCGCTCCGCGGTGTCCCCTGGGACGG
Source organism: Curtobacterium sp. MWU13-2055 (assembly GCF_023242305.1). NCBI lineage: Bacteria > Bacillati > Actinomycetota > Actinomycetes > Micrococcales > Microbacteriaceae > Curtobacterium > Curtobacterium sp. MWU13-2055. The sequence goes on along the minus strand of NZ_JALLIO010000010.1, from coordinate 84,571 downwards.
GCGCACGCTGACGTTGGCGGACGGGACCATCACGGTCGACTTCGACGAACTGGGCCGGATCCGCGACCTGCAGGGGTCGTCGGCGCGAGCCTGAGGCGGACCGCAGCGCGCGCTGCGGACTGACACTGCGCCTCCAGACCGACCCGCCTACCATGGAGGGTCCGCGGTCTCGCGGACGCACGCGTCCCTGGAACAAGGTTGATGACCGTCACGTCCCCCGCAACCCAGCCCGGAGGCCCGGCGCCGGAATCCGCGCCCGTCACCGCGCGCACGTCCACCGTCGCGACCGTGCTGGTCGTCGCCATCCCGCTCGCGGTCGCGTGCTCGATCCTCGGCCTGACGATCACCGGAGCGTTCACCGCGAACCAGCAGCTGGTGTCCGCCGGCGACGTGGTCGAGTACGGCCTGCCGATCGCCCGCGTGGTGCACGACACCATGGCGGCGCTGACCGTCGGCCTGCTCATCGTCGCCGCGTTCGCGCTGCCGGCACAGAAGAAGGACCACCGGGCACTCTCGAGCGTGCAGCACCGCGCCACGCGCTGGGCGGCGGCGACCGGATCGATCTGGTTCCTCGCCGCGGCCGTCACCGTCGTGCTGACCGGCGCCAACACCCTCGGCGTCCCGCTCACCAGTCCGGTGTTCGCCCGCAACTTCATGCTGTTCGCGTTCCAGGTCGAGATCGGTCAGGCGCTCGTGGTCTCCGCGGCGGCGATCCTCATCGCGACCGTGCTCGCCGCGTTCGCCACCCGGGTCACGACGCTCGCCGTCGCCACCGTGTTCGGCCTCTTCGCCCTGCTCCCCCTGGCACTGTCCGGCCACGCCGCCGGCTCGCTCGAGCACGCCAACGCCGTGAACTCCCTCGCGATCCACCTGATCGGGGTGTGCGTCTGGGCCGGCGGGCTCGTCGCCGTCGTGCTGCTGCGCACCCGCACGAAGGGCGCGACCGGTCGGGTGGTCTCCCGCTACTCCACGCTGGCCGGGTGGTCGTTCGGCGCCGTCGCGTTCTCCGGCATCGTCAACGCCTCGCTGCGGCTGACCGGTCCGCTCGACCTCGTCACCACCCCGTACGGCGCACTCATCACGGTCAAGGCCGTCATCCTGGTGCTGCTCGGGATCGCCGGCGTCGTGCAGCGCCGCAAGCTGGTGCCCGGGCTGCTCCGCGCGCCGCTCGACCGCCGTCGGTTCACCCGGTTCGCGCTCGCCGAGATCGTGTTCATGGCCGTCGCGATCGGCGTCTCGGTGGCCGTGTCCCGCTCGCAGCCGCCGATCCCGCAGACGCCCGAGACCGGTGAGGACACCCGCTCCGGCCTGATCGGGTTCCCGTTCCCGCCGGCCCAGACGATGCACACGTACCTGACGCAGTGGCACATCGACTGGGTGTGGCTCGGGCTCGCCGTCGTCGGTGCGGTCTGGTACCTGCTCGCCGTGCGGAAGCTCCGGAAGCGCGGCGACAAGTGGCCCGTCGGGCGCACCATCGCGTGGGTCATCGGCTGCGCCCTGTTCATCTGGACCACGTCGGCCGGACCGGCCGTGTACGGCATGATCCACTTCTCGTCGCACATGGTCCAGCACATGCTGCTCATGATGTTCGTGCCGCTGCCGCTCGTGCTCGGCGGTCCGGTGCTGCTCGCCATGCGCACCCTGCCGGTCCGCAACGACGGGTCCCGCGGGGCCCGCGAGTGGCTCATGCTCTTCGTGCACTCGCGGTACATGCAGTTCATGGGGAAGCCCGCCGTCGCTGGTGTGATCTTCGCCGGGTCGCTCGTGGTGTTCTACTTCACGCCGGCGTACCAGGCGGCGATGCAGTCGCACGAGTGGCACGTCGCGATGGTCGTCCACTTCGTGCTGAGCGGCTACCTGTTCTTCTGGGTGTTCGTCGGCGTCGACCCGGGGCCGAAGCGGCCTCCGTACCCGATCCTGATCATCGCGCTGCTCGCGACGCTGGCCTTCCACGCGTTCTTCGGCGTCGCCGTGATGACCTCGCAGTCGGTGTTCGCGATCGACTGGTTCCACGCACTCGGCCAGACGAACGACGCCGCGCTGCTCGACGACCAGCACACCGGCGGCGGCATCGCCTGGGGCGCCTCCGAGCTGCCGATGGTCTTCGTCGCGCTGCTCGTGGTGCGGAACTGGATCCGCACGGACAAGCGCGACGCGAAGCGGCTCGACCGCAAGGCCGAACGCGACGGCGACGCCGACCTGAAGGCGTACAACGAACGTCTGGCGGCGATCAACGCGTCCGACACCGCGCGCCGCGACTGACGGACACCAGGCGCACGAACAGGACGGCGCCCCGGGCATCTGCCCGGGGCGCCGCCCTCGTCCGTGCGGCCGGTTACTCCGCGGTGGTGTCGGCGACCGTGCCGCGAGCGGCCCGGGTGCGACGGACCATCAGGAGCACCAGGCCCGCGATGAGCAGTGCTGCCGCCAGTGCCATCGCGGTGCCCACGGCCACGGGCGAACCCGTGAACGCGAGCGCACCGGTGGTGGTCGGCGCAGGCGTGGCGGACGCCGTGGCCGACGCCGACGGGGCGATCGGTGCGGCCGTCGCCGAGGGGTCGGCGGAGTCCGACGGTCCCGGGGCGGGCGCCGAGGTCTCCGGCGTGGTCGGCTCGTCGGTCGGCTCCGGCGTCGGCTCGACGGCGGGGAGCGCCGCGACGACGACCTCGAGCGTGCTGCTCGACGCGGCGAACGACGCGTCACCGCTGTAGGCAGCCGTGACCGTGTTCGTGCCGACCGGCAGGGCGTCGGTCTCGCAGGTCGTCTCGGGCAGCGTGACGGTGCACAGGACGGAGCCGTCCGCGGCCGTGAAGGTCACGGTGCCGGTCGCGCCGACGGGCAGGCCGGACGCGGTCAGGCGGACCTTCGAGCCGACGACCGGAGCCGTCGCGTCGGTGCTCGCCACGAGGGCCGTCGACTGCGCGGTCACGACCAGCTCGAACGGCGCACCGTCGGCGGCCTCGTAGTTGTCGTCGCCGCTGTAGTGGGCGTGCACGGTGTACTTGCCACCCGGCAGGTCGGACGGGATCGCGCACGTGGTGTCGGGCAGCGTCGCGGTGCACAGGACGGTGCCGTCGTCGGTGACGTACTCGATGGTGCCGGTGGCGTCCTCGGGCACGTTCGGGGTGTCGAGCGTGGTGGTCTCGCCGTGCGTGACCGTCACCGTGGTGTCGGGTGCGGTCGGCTCGCCGCCGTCGCTCGGGTCACCGCCGTCGCTCGGGTCACCACCACCGGTACCGGGCTGGGTGCCGATGGTCGTCGATGCCTTGCGGACCGTCAGGTCCACTGCGACCGAGGTCGAGCCGGCGTGCAGCGCGTCGCCGGAGTAGACGGCGGTCACCGTGTGCGTGCCGGCACCGAGGCCCTCGGCCACGCAGCTCGTGTCGGGGAGCGTCGCCGTGCACAGGACGGTGGAGCCCTCGCGGTACTCGACCGTGCCGGTCGGCGCGGCGACCGTCTCCGAGCCGGAGCCCAGGCCGGTGACGTCGAGCGTGATCTGCTCGCCGTACGCAGCGGACGTCGGGGTCGACTCGACCGCGACGGCCGTCGGCACCTTGGTCGCGGTGAGCGCACCCGTGCCGGACGCAGCGGTGTGGTCCGCGTCACCCTCGTAGGTCGCGGTGACCCCGCTGGTGCCGACCGTCGACGTCGTCGTGTCGCACGAGGCCGCACCGTCGACGATCGTCGCCGTGCAGAGCACCGCGCCGGTCTCGGTGTCGGTGAACGTGACGGTGCCGGTCGGCGCGGTCGCACCGGACTTCGCGGACGACGCGACCTGGGCGGTCAGCGTGACCGTGTCGCCCACGGTCGCGGTGGCGTCGGCGACCGTGAGCGTCGTACCCTGCGGCTCGACGGTCAGGCCGCGGGTGACGGTGACCGCCTCGGCGTCGGTCGACGCCAGGACGGTGGAGATCGTCGCGGTGCGCGCTGCGCCCGTGACCGAGTACGGGATGGAGAGGGTGGGCAGCTCGGTGCCCGGGGCGAGGGGCGATGCGGCGTCGACGGCCTGGTCGCACGTGACGACCTGCCCGACGGGCGGCTGGCAGGTCCAGCCCGCACCGGTCACACCGGAGACGTCGGGCGTGACGCCCGCCGGGAACGTGGTGGTCGTCCGCACGAGCTGCGACTCGGAGCCACCGTCAGCGGAGACGGTGGGGGTGACCGTGTACGCGCCGGAACCGGCGTGTGCGACGGTGGCCGTGCCTCCCGTGCTGGCGGTCAGCACCGGCACCGGACCGGCGGCCGTCGTGGTGCGGAGGTAGTTGACCTCGTGGATGTCGTTCTGCCCGCCGGTGCCCGCGACCCACCCGTAGGTGAGCTTGTAGGGGTAGCCGGTGGCGGGGTCGACCCACGACGGGTCGACGTTCGCGGCGTTGCCGGTGGTGAGCTTCGGCAGCGCGCCACGGACGACCTGCTGCGAGCCGCCGATGGACGTGAAGACGACCGCGTACTGCCCCGCGGGGACGGACACCGCGGTATTCTCCTGCGCGGCGAGCGCCGACGACGTCGGGTTGATCACGATCTCGACGGGGACCTTGGCCTGCGCACGGTCCGTGACACCGGTCTTGTTGAGCGACCCGTTGACCACGGTGCGGGACTGCACGCAGTAACCGGTGCCGCCGTCGCCGGGGCCACGGACCGTGACGGCGTTCGGCGTGAGGGTGCCGTTGGTCGCTTGGTCGGACTCGCACCCGGTGCCACCGAACTGGCGGTTGCCGAAGTTGCCGTAGCGGTCGAGGCCGATGCCGAGGTACGCGTGGGACAGACCCTGCGCGTTGTTCGTCGTGCTCGCGCTGTAGCCGAGCGAACCGCCCAGGTAGCCGATCTTCGCCGGCACGGTCGGGTTGTACGGGTCGGTCGCGGCGAGGTAGAAGACGATGCCGTCGGCCGAGGATCCGTTGTACTGGTAGCTGTCGAAGACCGCGTCGATGCCCTTCGTGATCGGCACAGACTGCTTCGCACCGAGGCCACCGGCCTGGTTGTTCACCGCACCGGTCAGGCGGAGCGCGCCGCTGCCGTCGGCGTCCGTGGCGCCCGCACAGGTCGGGATCGAGCCGGTGTTCGCCGAACCTGCTGCGGGCTTCGCCGTGAGGCACGCGACGTTCGCGGCACCGGACTGCGTCGACGGCAGGATGTAGGCGTCGCCGGCGCTCGCGCCGGTGAACCCCTCGTTCACGAAGGTGGTCTGCGCGGGTGCCGCGGCGGACGCGGTGGTCGCTCCGACCCCGACGAGCGCGACGCCCGCGAGACCGGCGACGACCACGCCGGTGAGGATCTTGCGAGCGCGCGCGACGGCGCGCCCCTGGTGGTGTGTACGCACTGGAGCCCTGTTCAGTGAGAAGGGTGCCGACGAGGAGCGTGCTCGCCCGGCTCGTCGGCTCGGGTCCTCACACCGTAGAGCGGACCTGGGTACTCACGGGTCTCGAAACATGAGTTCTCACCACAACTGGGGGCAGACCGTGGCCGATCCGCGCGACGAGCCGCTCCGGCAAGCGTCGCGTCCGGCAGGCGTCGCGTCCGGCGGACGTCGCCGGCCGGCCGGCCGGCTCCGTCAGTCGCCGTGGACGATGCAGACCGCGTCGAGGTCGAGCGCGGCCTCGAGCGCCGCCGAGATCCCGGACTCGCCGTCGGCCCCCGCCGGGGTGACGGTGTCGACCCACCACAGCGGCGTCGCGATCGTGGGAGCGTCCGGCAGGATCCGCTCGACCTCGTCGAACGAGTCCACCCGCCGCACCCCGAGCACGGTGATCACGGGGTGCGTGGCGTCGCGGCAGACCTGCAGCATCGGGCCGTCGTCGAGGGCTCGGACGCCCCAGGACTCGTCGTGCAGGAGCAGCGCCTCGGCGACCTCCCGCGGCTCGACCGGCTGGCGGCAGAGGATGGTGACGTCACGCGGCACCGTGACCGCCTGCCACCCGGGCGTCCCGCACGTGTCCGTCGAGCGTGCCCTCGTCGTGGGCCGGGTCGAGGGGCGCTCCGCCGACGAGTTGCAGGAAGCGGTCTTCGTCGATGCGGTCGAGGAAGGACTCGAGGGCTTCCCAGCCGTCCTCGAAACGGACGATCATGCCGCCGTCGACGATGTCGCTGTCAGCGGTGCCGGTGTCGCCTGCTCCGGACGGGTCGCCTGCGCCGGACCGGTCGCCTGCCCCGGACCGGGTGCCGAACGTCGCCGTCGTGGTGCGCGGGGGCGGCCAGACCCCGTCGCGGTCCAGGAACTCGGAGGCTTCGGGTCCGACGACGACGGCGAGCGGCGACGGCTCGCCGTGCGACACAGCGCGGATCAGGTGGTCGGCGTCCCCCCGGCGCTGCATCACCACACCGAAGACCGGCACGACCTGGTCCGCGACCTGCTGCACGGCGTCGAACAGCCGGTTCGCGAGCTCCGGGTCGGTGTTCTCCTCGGGCACGGTCAACACGGCGGACATCGTCTCGACGACGACGCCGCCGACCAGGTGGGCGGTCATCGTCGCGGAGAAGCCCTCACCGACGGCGTACGAAGTCGACACCCCGGGTGCCTCGTGCTTGGCGTACTGCGTGACGACCCATCGGTCCCACGGCACGGTGAGCGGTTCGGCGGTGCCCCAGCGGGTGGGGCAGGTGCCGACGGTGTGGCACAGGGCCTCGATCGCGGACCCCATGTCCACGGCTCGCTCGGCGTGGTGACGGAGCGTCAGGTCGATGCTGATCTGGCGGACGGAGTCGGCTGCGACGGGGTGCTCGGGCGACGGTGTGCCGACGAGTTCAGGCCCGCGGTGCACGAAGTCCTCGATGCCCGAGGCTGCCGCACCCGTCCGGCCGTCGCGCAGTGTCCCGTCGAAGTCGGCGACGGCCCACGCGGCACCGTAGGCACCGAGCGCGTGCCGCAGGGCAGGGGTGATCGCGGATTCGCGCCCGGTCCGCAGCACGACCATGCGGCCGGCGTCCGCCGAACGACGGAGCAGTGAGGCGAGCGCGTCCGTCAGCCACACGACCGGCGAGGCGGACTCGACCACGATGGCGGGACCGACCACGTCGTCGATGAGGGGATGCCTGACCATCCGGTCCTCCTCGGGTTCTTCGGCGCTGGAACTCCCTGGACGGTACACACGAGGACGACACCTGTCCGTCAGGCTGGCGTGCTCACAGCGGAGACTCGGGAGGCACGACACACGCCCGACAGGAGGCGTACGGTGCGCGGCCGGCTGGCTTCCAGGCGAGAATCCGATAGGCTTGCCGAGTCCCGTTCTGCGGGGTGCGCGAGTGTAGTTCAATGGTAGAACTCCAGCTTCCCAAGCTGGTAGCGCGGGTTCGATTCCCGTCACTCGCTCCAACTAGCATCGTGCTGTGGAGTCCAAGCCGGCATCTGTCCTCAAGGCGATCAGGGCCGAGATCATCGCCGGCACGCTCGCACGTGGCTCCCGGCTGAAGGAAGACGCCCTCGCCGAACGCTTCGGCGTCTCGCGGGTCCCCGTGCGCGAAGCACTCCGGCAGCTCGAGACCGAGGGGTTCGTCGAGTCCGAGAAGTTCAAGGGCGTCCGGGTCGCCGACTCCTCGACCGAGGTGGTCATCGAGCTCATGCAGATCCGCCGAGGACTCGAGGTCCTCGCCGCCGAGCTCGCCGCCCGTCGCCAGGGTGGCGAGTGCGCCGACCTGCTCCGTGCCGTCGGTCGCGAACAACGGTCCGACCAAGAGGTCGAGGCCGCGCAGTCACCGCGGTTCGCGTTCCACGGGCTGGTGGCACGTGCCTCGGGGAACAGCCGGCTCGAGACGATGATCGACCACCTGATCCACCAGACGGCGTGGGCGTTCGAGCGGGTCACGCAGGACGAGGTGGCGTCGAGCAGCGATGACCACACCGCCGTCGCCGGCGCGATCCTGCGCGGCGCCTCGGTGCAGGCAGGGCTGCTGATGGACGAGCACCTGCGCCGCGACGAAGCGATCTACCGGGCCCTGAACCCGTAAGAACGTATACAAAACAGTCCGCGAGCTTGGCGAGACTCCGCCTGGATGCTTGAATATCCAAGTGATTCAGGCAGCCGTAACGAACCGTCTCGTGTTCGAAACCAGCCCGAAACAGTTTTTCGTATACAAAAGAGTGACCGCACGGTGCACCCACCTCACTCTTCCCCCGCTGGAGTTACGAATGACTGCTGTAACCCGCTCCACCGCACCAACCCGAACCGCTTCCGCTGCCCGAACCGAAGGCGGCATCGGATCCGCCCTCGACTCGATCGGCTTCACCCGGGCTCAGTTCTGGGTCCTCATGCTCATCCTCGCCGGGGAGTTCTTCGACACGCTCGAGCAGAACTCCGTCGGCGCCATGGCCACCAACATCAAGGCCTCGCTCGCCATCGGCGACGTCCAGCTCTCCACGATCAACACCGCCACCGTCCTGGGTGGCCTGGTCGGCCGGTTCCTGGCCGGCTGGCTCGCCGACAAGTACGGTCGGCGGTTCTCACTCGGGCTCAACCTGCTCGTCTACACGCTCGGCGGCCTCCTCAGCGCCGTCTCCTTCAACTTCGACATGCTGCTCGTCAGCCGGTTCATCGTCGGGATCGGCGTCGGCGGCGAGTTCATGATCGGCATCGCGATGCTGTCCGAGATGGTGGCCACCAAGTACCGCGGCGGCCTCATCGCGACCATCAACGTCGGTGCCGGCGGCATCGGCAACTTCATCTCCTACGGCCTGTTCCTGCTGCTGCTCGGCCCGCTGGCCGTCCCGCTCGGTGGCGACGACCAGGTCTGGCGCTGGACGTTCGTGATCCTCGCGATCCCGGCCCTGTTCGTCGTCCTGTACCGCCGCAAGCTGCCCGAGACGCCTCGCTGGCTGCTGTCGAAGGGACGGGTCGACGAGGCGAACCGCTCGCTCGCGGTCCTCGCCTCGAACACGCTCACCCCGCCCGCCGACGCTGCTCCCCCGGTGCGCCTGACGCCGGCCGACCTGCCCCCGGTCGCCCTGCACTCGTCGCCCGCAGCGGTGTTCCACAAGCTGGTGCTCCGTCGGACGATCGCCATCGGCGTCGCCTCGTGGATGGCCTTCGGCGTGCAGGTCACGCTGAACTTCCTGATGCCGACCCTGCTCGTCGAGCGCGGGTACACCGTGTCGCAGAGCCTGCTCTACACGATGATCATGAACATCGGATCGCTCCTCGGGTGCACGGCAGCGGCGCTCCTGGCGAACCGCGTCGGACGTCGGCCCCTCATCGCCGTCGCGGGCATCCTCGGCTGCCTCACCGCCCTGGCGTTCGCGGCCTTCGGCAACGACACCACCGCGATCCTGGTGCTCGGTGCCCTGTTCCAGTTCTTCACGATGCTGACGAACACGACCCTCGCGGCGTGGACCGCCGAGGTCTACCCGACCGCGATCCGTGCCTCCGGCGCCTCGATCGTCAACGGCATCGGCAACATCGCCGGAGCGGTCATGCCGTTCGCCGCGATCGCGCTGTACGGCTCCTGGGCCTTCGCCGGCGTCTTCGGACTCGCCGCCGTCATGTACGCGGTCCTCGTGGTCGCGTCGCGCTTCGCCCCGGAGACCCGCGGCCGGTCGCTCGAGGACGTCAACGAGAACGCCCTCTCGACCACCACCGCCTGACCCACCTGACCACCCGCACGAACCGCACCACCCCGGTGGGCCGGACACCCCGGCCCACCACCCCACGATCGGAGAACACCATGGACACCCTCAAGATCTCGGCGACCGCGAACGGCCTCAACTACCTGCCCGAGTACGTCGCCGACGTGGGCGGACTGTTCGCCGAGCGCGGCCTGTCCGTCACCGCGAAGGCCTGCGACCCGTGGACCGGCGTCCTCGACGACATCGATTCGCGCGAGGCCGACCTCGCCCTCGGCGGTCTCTGGGTCCCCGCGATGTACGCCGGAACCCCGCGCAAGCTGTCGGTCGTGGGCCAGCTCAACCACGGGTTCCCGATGACCATCGTCGCCCGCGACGAGACGACCCCGGTCACCCTGGACTGGCTCGCCGGCAAGGTCGTCCTGGCGCCCGGCGCCGGCGGCAGCGCCCCGTACGAGTTCACGGCCGGACTCGTCCGCGAGGCCGGGTTCGACGTCGCGGCGACCCGCTTCGTCCGCGACCTGTCGACCGCGATGCTCATCGAGCTGTACCAGGGCGGGCTCGGTGACGCGATCATCCTCGACCTCGTCTCCGCCCAGGAACTCGTCGCCGCCGGTGGGGGCACGATCGTCTTCCGGCACCTCGACGCCGGTGGGGTGATGCCGAACAGCGTCTACTACACGCGCACGGACCGCATCGACGAGCTCGGCGACCGGGTCGACCGGTTCATGGACGGCATCGCCGCCGCGATGGCCAAGATCACCGCGGGCGACGCCGACGCCGAGATCGCGGCCGTGCTCGCCGCCCGGTGGCCGGAGAAGGACGCCGCCCTGCTGCGACGGGCCGCCGACGAGATGGCTGCGGGGGGCGTCTGGGACTCCGCGGTCGTCGACCGCGAGGCCTCGGACCGCTGGATGCGCATCCTGTTCGACGGTGGCCTCACGACCCACACCCCGTCGCTCGAGGAGCTGCTCGGCGCCTCGACCGCCGTCACCGCGTCGTGACCGTCGTCCTCGGCGCCGCCGACGTCGCCGGTCTCATCGACGCCGTCGACGTCGTCGGGGCCGTGGAGGCCGTCCACGCCGACCTCGGGACCGGCGCGATGCAGCAGCCGGCTCCGGTCGCCCTGACCGGCGCCGACGACGCGCTCTTCCTGCCGATGGCCGTGCGCTCCGACCGACTCGGGCTCGTCGCCGTCAAGCTGATGGCCGACATCCCCGACAACGGTGCGCGAGGGCTGCCGTCGCAGCGGTCCACGATCCTGGTGTCCTCGTCGGTCACCGGTGAGTGCGTCGCCGTGCTCGACGGCATGACGATCACCCGGGCGCGGACCGCGGCGACGACCGTCGTCGCGACGAAGCACCTCGCCCGATCGGCCAGCCGGACCCTCGGGATCCTCGGCGCGGGCAACCTCGCCGTCGAGCACGTCCGCGCCTTCGAGGCGACGCGACCGTTCGAGCGGATCGTCCTGTGGTCACGGTCGTCCGGAACGGTCACCCGGTTCCTCGAGGCCGTCGGACCGGACGTGGCCCGACGGTGCGTGGTCGTACCGGAGGTCCGGCGCGTGGTCGAGGAAGCCGACGTGCTCTGCACCCAGACGCCCTCGGTCGACCCGATCGTCCGCGGCGACTGGTTGCACGCCGGCCAGCACGTGAACGCGGTCGGGGCACGTCCCCGCCCGACGCACCGGGAGCTCGACGGCGCGGCGATGGCACGTGGCACGCTCTTCGTCGACAGCCGGGCCACCGCCTGGACGAAGTCGGGCGACCTGCTCGAGGCCGTGGTCGAGGGGGCGGTCCCGCAAGACCTCCACCCGGCGGAACTCGGCGAGGTCGTCGCCGGACGCGCACCCGGCCGGACCGGAGACGACGAGATCACCGTGTTCGACTCGGTCGGGCTCGGCGCGCAGGACCTCGCCGTCGCGGCCCGGCTGATCGACCTCGCACGCGAACGGGGTGTCGGGACGCAGGTCTCCGTCGCCCGGGTCGGGGTGCCGGTTCCCGGCGTGTGACCAGGGTCGAGCGGCAGGGTGCTCCCATGCGCCGTGCTCTCCCCCTGGTCGTCGGCGGCACCGTCGCCGTGCTCGTCCTCGCCGGGTGCTCCGGTGGCGGCTCCGGTGCACCGACCGCGTCGGCCACGTCGTCCGCACGGTCCACGAGCACACCGACGAGCACCCCTGCGACGACGCCGCCGCCGCGGACGGACGCCGCGACCACCGCCGCGGTCCGCCGAGCACTCGCGGGCCTCGAACGCGAGTACGACGCCACGGTCGGCGTCGTCGCGACCGACACCGTCACGGGTGAGACGGTCGCGTACAACGGCGACCGACGCTTCGGCTACGCCTCGACCATCAAGGCGTTCGCCGCGGCACAGTTCCTGCGCTCGGTGCCCGCGGACGCCCGGAACGAGGTCGTGCACTGGACGGCCGCGGACGTCGCCGCTGCCGGGTACTCCCCCGTGACGGAACAGCACGTGGCCGACGGGCTGTCGTACGGGCAGTTGGCCGAGGCAGCCGTCCGGATGAGCGACAACACGGCCCTGAACCTCGTGCTCACGCGCATCGGCGGTCCGAGCGGCCTGGACGCCGCGTTGACCGAGCTCGGCGACACCACCACCGAGGTGGTCCACGGTGAGCCGGACCTCAACACCATCGAGCCGGGCAGCACCGAGGACACCACGACCCCGGCGGCGTTCACCGCAGCCCTGGCGACCGTGCTCGACGGCAGCACCCTGGACCGCGCCGACACCGCGCTGCTGGTCGGCTGGATGGGCGGCAACGCGACCGGCGACGCACTCATCCGGGCCGGGGCACCCGACGGCTGGGTCGTGGTCGACAAGTCCGGGGGCGCCGGACCGATCCGGAACGACGTGGCGCGGGTGACCCCGCCCGGCGGCGACCCGATCGTGCTCTCGGTCCTGACCACGCGGAACGACCCCGACGCCGCCTACGACGACGCCCTGGTGGCCCGGTCGGCATCGGCGGTGCTCGACGCGTTCGACCGCTGATCGACCGGGGCGGCGATCGCCGTTCTGCACCGCGTCACACGGCGTCATGAACGACACCTGTCGGGGACCTCGGGACACTACGCTCGCTCCATGTCCTCCTCCGGATCCCCCGTGGTCGTCGTCGGCGCCGGCATCATCGGGCTGAGCGCCGCGTGGCACCTCGCCGCGCTCGGGCAGCGGGTCCTGCTCCTCGACAGCGGCACGGTCGCCGGGGGCACCACCACCGCGGGTGCCGGGTTCGTCGGCCAGTGGGCAGCCGGGTACGCCTGGTACTGGAACGAGTCCGAGCGCGACGTCGAGCAGTACGGCATCGACTTCTACCGCGACCTCGCCGGCGCCGGCCACGGCCCGACCGGGTACCGGCAGAACGGCAACGTCTGGCTGACCGTCACCGAGCAGGGCCAGGCCGACCACCTGCCGCCGTTCGAGCAGCACCCGCTCCGGCCGGCCGGGGCGCGGACGCTCACCCCGGCCGAGGCGGCCGACCTCGTGCCCGGGCTCGACCCGACCGCGGTCACCGCGGGCTTCCTCCATCCGGACGGCATCCAGATCAGTGCGCCGGACACGGCCGCAGCGCTGGTGCACGCGGTCCGTGCGCGGGGCGTCGAGATCCGCGAGCACACGCCGGTCGCCGGTCTGGAGGGCCGTGGGGGCTCCGTCACGGGCGTCCGGACCGCGAACGGCGAGGTCATCGACGCCGCGAAGGTCGTGCTCGCCGCCGGCAGCTGGACGAACGCCCTCCTCGCCCCCTTCGGGCGCGAGCTGCCGACGGTCCGGGTCGTCGCCAGCCGGCTCGTGACGACGCCGTTCGGTCTGCCGGGCACCCTGCCGACCCTGATGCTGCCGGAGCTGCACGGCCTGTGGATCCGTGAGCACCGCGGCGGCCTGACGTACGGTGCCGGGCCCGGGTACGAGCCGCTGCACGTCGGCGGTGCGGACCGGAGCGACGAACCCGACCGCCGACCGGTTCGCACGGACCTGCTCGACGCCATGCGGACGTACCTGCACCCGATCGTCGCCCGGCTGCTCCCCGCCGCGGCGAGCGTGCTCGGGGTCAACGAGACCCCCACGCAGGGCGTCGTCTCGATGACCGCCGACCGGAACTTCATCGTCGGCGCGGTCCCCGAGCTGGACGGGCTCGTGGTGGCCGGTGGCGACAACGAGTCCGGCGTCACGCACGGCCCGGGTCTCGGGCGGATCGCGGCGGAACTGAGCGTCACGGGCACGACCACCCTCGGCGACGCGAGCCGCTACGCCCCGGCACGGTTCCCGGCGGCGGCCCCGACCGAGGCCGAGGTGGTGGCGATGATGCCGGCGCGACGCGAGGCCGACGCCCGACGAGCCGGAGCCGTGGCATGAGCGACGTGCTGAGCGACCGGGCCCAGACGCACGTCGTGATCGGCGGCGGGGTCGTCGGCGCCGCCACCGCGTACGCCCTGACACTCCGCGGCGAGCGCGTCCTGCTCGTCGAGCAGCACGAGCGCGGGCACCACAACGGCTCGTCCCACGGCGCGACCCGGATCTTCCGGCAGGGCTACGCCGACCCCGAGTACGTCGCCCTGACCTCCCGCGCGCTGGCGCTGTGGGAAGCGCTCGAGGGCGCTGCGGAGGAGGAGCTCATCGTCCGCACCGGGGCCGTCGACCACGGCCGCGCCGAGGTCGTCGACGCCATCGCCGCCGCGCTGACGGACGCCGGCATCCCGTACGAGACCCTCACCCCGGACGCCGCGGCCGCACGCTGGCCGGGGATCGCGTTCGAGGGCCACGTGCTCGCACACGCCACGGCCGGTCGCATCCGGTCCGACCGCGCCATCGAGGTGTTCCTCACCCTGGCGGAACGGACGGGGCTCGCCGAGCTGCGCTTCGACACGGGGGTGACGGGGCTCGACGACCACGGCGACGACGTGACCGTGACGCTGTCCGACGGGTCCACCCACCGCAGCTCGTCCGTGGTGGCGGCCGTGGGGTCGTGGGCACCCGCGCTGGTCGGCGACCTGCTCGCCGGACGCGGGGCGGGCCTCCCGGCCATCCGCGTCACCCAGGAGCAGCCCGCGCACTTCCCCAGCCGTCTGCCGGACCAGGCGTGGCCGAGCTTCGTGCACTGGGCGGCCGACGACGACGTGTACGGCCTGCTCACCCCGGGCGAGGGCGTCAAGGTCGGGTTCCACGGCACCGGCCCCGTCGTCGATCCGGACCACCGCGACTTCACGCCCGTGCCGGCCGAGGCCGAGCGGTTGCAGGCCTACGTCGCGCGGTACGTGCCCGGTGTCGACGCGACGAAGCCGACCTTCATCAGCTGCCTGTACGACAACTCCCCCGACGAGGACTTCGTGATCGACCGACGTGGTCCCGTCACCGTCGCGACCGGGTTCTCCGGCCACGGCTTCAAGTTCGCACCGCTGCTCGGCGACATGATCGCCGACCTCGCGACCGGCGGGGCCGCACATCCCCGTTTCTCCCTCTCGAAACCATCCCCCTCAGGAACCCCGTGACGACCCGACTCCTCTCCGCGCTCGCGCTCTCCGCTGCCGTCGCCGCCGTGCTCACCGGCTGCGCCTCGACCGGGGCGTCCACCGACGTCTCCGACGGCCTGGTGATCGGGACGACCGATCCCGTCACGTCCCTCGACCCGGCCGGCGCCTGGGACCGCGGCAGCTACACGGTGCAGACGCAGCTGTACCAGCACCTGCTCACCTACCCGGCCGGTGAGACCACGACGAGTCCCGAGGTCGCCGAGTCGTGCGACTTCACCGACGGCACCCACTACGTGTGCCGGATCCGTGACGGGCTCACGTTCTCGAACGGTGACGCCCTGACGGCGAAGGACGTCGTGTTCTCGTTCGAGCGCCAGGTCGGCATCGGCTCCGAGAACGGTCCGGGGGCGCTGCTCGCCAACATGGCGTCCGTGGCGGCCGACGGTGACGAGGTCACGTTCACCCTGAAGCAGGCGAACGACCAGACGTTCCCGTACGTCCTGGCGAGCATGGCCGGGGCGATCGTCGACAGCAGTGTGTTCTCGGGGACGAAGGTCCACGCGGACGACGGGGTCGTCGGGTCCGGTCCGTACGCGCTGCAGCAGTCCGCCGACGGCGGGGCGACCATCGCGTTGACGGCGAACAAGGAGTACGACGGCACCGCGCCGGAGTCGTCGAGCGTGACGATCAAGCAGTACACGAAGTCCGCCGACCTCAAGCTCGCGGTGCAGGAGGGTGACGCCGATGTGGCGTACCGCCAGCTCACACCGACCGAGGTCACCTCGTTGTCCGAGGACGACGGCCTGCAGCGGGTCCAGGGCTCGTCGGGCGAGGTCCGGTTCCTCGGCTTCAACCTCGACACGATGCCCGGTGACGACACCGCGCAGAAGACCGCGATCCGCCAGGCCGTCGCCGCGACCGTCGACCGCGCGGCGATCGCGAAGGACGTCTACCAGGGCACCTACGCTCCGGCGTACTCGATCGTGCCGTCCGACTTCACCGGCGCGACCGATGCGTTCCAGACGGAGTACGACGGCGCCGACCCCGCGGCCATCCTCGAGAAGGCCGGCGTGCGCACGCCCGTCACGCTGCCGATCGAGTACACGACCGACCACTACGGCTCCGGGTCGGACGACGAGTACGCACTGATCAAGCAGCAGCTCGAGGACACCGGCCTGTTCACGGTCGACCTGCAGTCGGCGAGCTGGGACACCTACGTCGGGAACGTCGGCAAGGGCGAGTACCCGGTCTTCCAGCTCGGGTTCTTCCAGGACTACCCCGACGCCTCGTCGTACCTGACGCCGGCGTACGGTTCCGAGGACGTCAACCTGCTCGCGAACCACTTCGACGACCGGGCCGTGCAGCAACTGGTCGCCGCGCAGGCGGTCGAGGCCGACGCGACCGAGCGGACGAAGCAGATCGAGGAGATCCAGCAGGACACCGCCGAGTCCGTGCCGCTCATCCCGTTGCTCGCCGGGCAGGAGAACGTCATCGGGCAGAAGTCGCTCACCGGGCTGACGAAGTCGGTCGACGCCTCTGGTGAGTTCCGCATCTGGGAGATCGGGCGCTCGTGAGCACCGGCGACGCAGCGCTGCGCGACGCGGTCCGCGCCGGGATGCCCGCGGGGCTCGACGAGCTCGCGGCGCTCGTCGCCATCCCGTCGGTCCACGACCCGGCCGTGCAGTCGCTCGACGACTGCCGCCGCGTCGCCGAGCGCGTGCGGGGTGCGTTCGACGGCCTCGGCCTGACCTCGCGCCTCGTCACGACGTCGGACGGCTCGCAGGCGGTCCTCGCGACCCACCCCGCGCCGCCCGGCGCCCCGACGGTCCTGCTCTACGCCCACCACGACGTCCAGCCCGCGGGCGACCTCGCAGCGTGGACGAGCGACCCGTGGACCCTGACCGAGCGACAGGGTCGCCTGTACGGTCGCGGCGCTGCTGACTGCAAGGGCGGGGTCGTCACCCACCTCGTGGCGCTGCGGGCCCTGCTCGACGGGCACGGATCGTTCCCGGTCGGACTCGTCGTGGTCGTCGAGGGGTCCGAGGAGCAGGGCACCGACGGTCTCGAGCAGTACGTGTCCGCCCACGCAGCGGACTTCGCCGACGTCGACACAGCCGTCGTGATGGACGCCGGCAACGCCGCCGTCGGGGTCCCCGCGCTCGTGACCACCCTGCGCGGCACGGCGTTCGTCGAGCTGCGCGTCCGAGCGCTGCACGGCAACGTGCACTCGGGGATGTTCGGCGGTGCGGCGCCCGATGCCATCGCGACCCTGGTGGCCCTGCTCGCCACGCTGCGCGACGACGCCGGGGACACCACCGTCGACGGACTCGAGGCCTCGCAGACCTGGGACGGCCTGCCCTACGACGCCGACCGGTTCGCCGCCGACGCCGGGCTGCTCGACGGCGCGGTGCCGATCGGGTCCGGGGACCCGGCATCCCAGGTCTGGGCACGGCCGGCGCTGACCGTCGTCGGCATCGATGCGCCGGCGGTCGCCGGGTCGTCGCCGTCCGTGCAGTCGACCGCCGGTGCCGCGCTGAACCTCCGGGTCCCGCCGGGCGTCGACCCCGCTGCCGCCGGCGAACTGCTGGTGGCGCACCTGCTGCGGCGAGCGCCCGCCGGGGTCGAGGTCAGCGCGCGGGTCACGGGCACGGGCGACGGCTTCCGGGCGACGGCGGGGCAGTACTCGTCGGCGTTCCGGAGCGCACTGGCGTCGTCGTACCGGGTGTCGTCGGTGGGGTCCCTCGGCGGCGGCGGATCGATCCCGCTCTGCGCGACGCTCGAACGGACGATCCCGGGGGTCGAGGTCATCCTGGCGGGGGTGTCCGAGCCGGCTGCGAACGTGCACGCGCCGGACGAGAGCGTCGATCCGTCTGAGATCGAGCACATGGCCCTGGCCGAGGCGACTTTCCTCGCCGGCCTCGGAGCGGCCGGAGGCTGACCCGCCGGGCGCCTGGGCCGGGCGCTGGCGCCGTTACGCGACGCCAGCGCCCGGGCGTCAGGCGGCGGCAGGTGCCGATGGCTTCCGCCGCGTCCGAACCTGCAGCACCCCCGTCAGCAGCAGCACGACCAGGCCGATCGCGAGCACCACGAGCCCGCCGAGGAACCCGATCACGACGAGCAGCATCGTCTCGGTGGACATCCCCCCGCCGCTGCTCCCGTCGGACGCGGCCGCGGCGGCGACCGACCCGTCGGTCTGCTGCGTGACCGCCTCGACGCCGTCGGTCACCGAGAACGGCACCGCGACGACCGTTCCCTGGTCACCGACGAGCACGACGTGGTGGTCGCCGACCTCCAGGCCCGTGGTGTCGACCGTGGCGGTGGCCGTGGCGTCCTCGACGGTGAAGTCGTCGCCCTGCACCGGTTCGGAGTAGGTCCACACGCTCCCGCCCTCGTCGTCGCCCGTCCACGGCAGGCGGAGCTCGAGCTGATCACCGGCGGTGACCTCGTCGCGGATCCCGGCGTCGGCGGCCGCGACGGTCGTGATGTCGCCGGCGTCGATCTTGCGTTCCAGCTCGTCGGAGTCCGCGGCGGGGGCCGTGGGTGGCTCGGCGGCCGAGGGGGCCTTCGCGCTGTTCCGGGGCTGGGCGGCGGTGTTCCGCGGCGCAGCGGTCGGCGCGGCCGTCGGCGCCGTGTCCGAGGCGTTCGTGATGGTCGGTGCTGTGGCGGCCGGCGGCAGCTGCACGACAGGCGGCTGGATCGCCGTGCCGCCGTTGCCGCCGGTACCACCACCCGTGGTCGGACCGGTCGGCAGGGTGCCGGGGACCGTCTGTCCGGCGAAGTACACCGGCGTGAAGGTCTCGAGCGCGGCGTCGGCGGCGCCGTGCGCACCGATGGTCAGGACCCCGCACTGCACGGCCCCGGACAGGCAGTCGACACGCTTCGTCGACTGGCCGGTGAAGGTGGAGCGCGCGATGACGCCGCCCTGCGTGAAGCCGGCGTTCTTGGTGCCGCTGAACTTCGCGGTCGCTGCGGCGCCGGTGCCGGTGTTGTCGGGCCAGGCGACGAAGCCCTGGCCGTCCTGCCCGGTGCCGCCGGACCCGGGGACGTAGTCGTAGCCCGCACCGGCGGCTCCCCCGGCGCTCGGGTGCTTCGTGACGTACCCGAACAGCACGTACAGCCCGGAGCCGTTGGTGTTCTTCGTGAAGCCGGTGCCCGTCACGGTGAGCTTCGTTCCCGCCGCGGCGGTCGAGAGGCCGGTGGCCGGCCGCACGTTCGTCGAGGCACCCCGGGCGTTCTTCGCCCCGCTGATCGATCCGTCCGCCCCGACCACGGTCGACCCGCCGCCGGTACCGCCGCCGCCCGTTCCCCCGCCGCCGTTCCCGCCACCCGGGTTCGTCGGCGCCTGCACGGTGACGCGCAGGGTCGCGGTGTCCGAGGCGACCCGACCGACGACGGTCGTACCGAGGGCGTTCGTGGCGACCGCGCGGTACCGGTCGCCGTCCAGCCCCTCGGTGGCCGTGATGCGGAGTGTGCTGGTCGTCGCGCCGGCGACCGAGGGACCGTCCTGCAGGTCGGCCCAGCCGGACGGGGTGTGCTGCTGCCACTGCACGGTGGGCGTCGGGGTCCCGGTCGTGGTGACCGCGAAGGACACCTGCTGCGGCGTGGCGGGGGTCGTGCTGCCGTCGGTTCCGGTGGTCGCGCCGGTCAGCGTCACGGCGACGTCGGCCGGCTGCGCCGTGATGGTCGGGGTGGTCACGACCGTGAACGTGCGGAGGCCCTGGTCGGCGGCGTCGGTCGCGGCGTTCACGACGCCGACCACCGCGCGGCCGTCGGCGGCGACCACGATCGGGTCGCCGGTGTAGGTGGTGCCGGGCTGGTACTCGGCTCCGAGCGTGGGCGCGGTGCTGCCGTCGATCGCGTAGGCGCGGACGACGTTGCCGGTGTCGGTGCTGCCGGCGGCCGACACCCAGAGGCGCTTCGCGGACTCGTCGACGGCCAGGTACGCGGCACCGCCGACCCGGTCGATCGAGGTCGTCACGGCCGGGGTCCCGCGCAGCGAGACGGCTCGGAGCGTGGCGTCGCCGTCGTTGCTCCACCACGCCCGGCCTCGGGAGTCGACGACGGTCCCGCCGGTGGCCCCGGACGTCGCGGTGGCGCCGATCGACACGTCGGCGACCGAGGCCCCGGTGTCGAGGGCGACGACGCGGGCGAGGGCGGCGGCCTGGTCGAAGACGACGGCGCGCTTGCCGGTCCAGTCGACGCCGACCGAGGAGATCGTCCCGGTGACCGAGCCGATCAGGGTGGCCGTGCGGGTGACGGCGCGGACGGTCCCGCCAGCGGGGCTGGTGCCGACCTCGATCATCGCACCCGACCCGGCTCCGGCACCCGCACCGACCGCGGCCACCCGCAGCAACCCCGCGGACCCGCCGTTCGCGGCCGGGGCGACCTGCGCGACGACCGAGCCGTCGGCGGGGTCGATCGCGAACGCCTTCGCGGCGGGCACCGCGACGGAGGGCTTCACGTGCACGACGTCCCGGTAGGCGGCATCCGTGCCGCGTTCGACGACGACCCAGCCCTGGACGTTCGCGCCGGTGCCGCCGAACTCCGCGGCGGGCAACGACGCGGTCGCGACGATGTTCCCGGTCGACGGGTCGACGCTCGGCTTCGAGGTGGCGACACCGGGGTCGATCGGCCCGGCGACGCGCTTGCCCTCGTCGTCCACGACGAAGTAACTTGCCTTGGCGGTTCCGGCAGCCGGTACCTGCACGACGTTCAGGGCGCGCGCGGCGTCCCGCACCACCGTGGTGACCCGGCCGATCGTGCGGTCACCGACCGTGGTCTGCACGCCGGTGCTCACGAGCCCCTGGACGCCGGGGTCGCTGAACCCCTGGTCACCGTCGGCGCCGCCGTCACCGTCCGTGCCCTCGGCGGCCCAGTCGCCCGTCACGGCGACCGACAGCGGGTCCAGCGCGGTGCCCGCGGCGTAGAACTGCGTCGGGTTGCCGCCGCCGGTGACGTCGGCTGCGAAGGCCGCTGCACCCGCCGCGGTGATCGTGGTGGGCAGACCGGTCCACGAGTACGCCCCGTCGGTGACCGATCGGGTGCCCTTGGTGACGTCGATCGTCGCGAACGCGATGCGCTTCGTCCCCGGGTCGGACGTCGTGGCACCGGTCGTCGGGTCCACCAGCCGCACGTCGACCCCGGCGGTCAGGGTGCCGGTGGTCGGCGTGAGCTCGATCGCCGGGTCGCGCAGCGAGATGACGAACGTGTGCGCCCGGTAGTCGAACACCGCGGCACCGGAACCCGTGACGGTGAGCTTCCGCGTGCCGGGGTCGTAGCTGCCGCCCGACGCGGCGAACCGGAACGTGCCGTCGGCGTTCTTCGACGCACCGCCGGACACCGACTGCCCCGCGGCCGGCACGTAGTTCCGGAACGACTGCTTGAACCCCCAGTCGAGCGTGCCGCCCGTGACGGACGTGCTCGGACCCGAGGCCGCGGTGGCGGCGGTCGCCGCGGTGGGCACGGTGCCGGCGACGGCCGCGGTCAGGCCGATGATCGCGGCGACGGTGGCGCTGAGCGCGCGGAGGCGACGGGCCGGTCTGGTCTGGGTGTGCATCGGTTCCTCGGGTCGGGTGGTGCGCGTGTGGGGAGGCGGTGCCCCGGGCGGACCCCGGGGCACCGCGTGGGTCACCAGGTGACGGGGACCTGGACCTCGTCGAGGTCGACCGGGTCGTTCGCGACGCCGTGCGCCGAGAACGTCTGGACGAAGCACTCGTACTGCCCGAGGGCAGCGTTGGCGGTCGCGGTCTTCGTGGCGTCGTAGTCGCAGCTGACGGTGGCGGCCGCGTCGCCGGTGTGGTGCGGGTCCGCGGTGTAGGACTTCGCGACGTCGATCGTCGTGGTGAAGCCGCCGCCGGCCGTGAACGCGCTCTTCGACACCCACTGGGCGGAGCCGAACCAGCCGGAGTTGGTGGCGTAGTCCGCCTGCTTGGGCCCGTAGACGACGTAGACGCCGAAGCCGCGCCCCTGCGCGTCCCCGTCGAAGCCGCTGCCGGTGACCGTGACGCTGCCGTCCGAGACGCCGTGGAGCGCCCCCGGGCCGTCGGTGACGACCGAGGCCGGACCGCTGACGGACAGGCTGGCGCCGTAGTCGTTCGTGACCGCGGTGGCCGCGGACGCGCTGACCGCGGGCAGGACGGCGATCCCGACCGCGGCGACCCCTGCCGCCAGCGTGATCCCGAACGAGCGTGCGATTCGTGTCATGTTCGTGTTTCCCTCTCGATGTGGGCGCCCCCTGTGAGCACCCGGGTCCGGTGGTCCTACGGCGCGACGTCGGTCGCGGTGCGTCGTGCGGTGCGGCGGGAGTGCACGATCGCGAAGACGACGAGCGCCGCGACGGCCACGACGAGCGCGGACAGGCCGCCGAGGACGATCCGCAGGACGCTCGGGTCGATCCCGCCCGCGGAGCCGTCGGCAGCCGCGGCCGCCACCGCCGATGGGGTCGCCCCGGCCGGCACGGTGGGGGTCGCCGACGCGGTCGGCTCCGCGGTGGCGCTCGGCTTCGTCGTCGAACGCGCGGACGGCTTCGTGGTCGCGCGGGTGTCGGCGCTCGCCTCGGACGTCGGCTCGACGGACGGACGGGAGGCGCTGCCTGCGTCCGTCGTGTCGGCCGGTGCCTGCCCGGTGGTCGCCCTGGTGCCGCCACCGGCCAGCGTGCCGCCGCTGCCGTACAGGTTCTGCACGGAGACGGGTGTGAACGACTCGTTGTTCGCGTTCGCGACGCCGTGCGCACCGATCGTGATGATCCCGCACTGCACGACCGTGCAGTCGACGGTCTTCGCGGCACCGTTCCGGTCGAGCGCCTGGAACGTCGAACCGGGGACCTTGAGGGTCGCGGACCAGGTGCCCGTGGCGGAGTCGACCGTGCCGCCGTTCGCCGCCGACGCGGTGGTGCTGCCCTCGAAGGCCACGAAGTCGAGGTACCCGGTGGGGTTCGACTCGTCGTCGGGCACGTAGCTGTAGTCCGCGCCCGTCGCCCCGCCCTTGCTCGGCTGCCAGGTGCCGTTCACGGTGCCGAACGCCACGTAGATGCCGCCGTACCCGTTCTTGATGCCCTGGAACCCGGAACCGCTCAGGCGCAGCGTCGTCAGGTACGTCGAGTCGACCTGGTTCGTGACCTCGGGGTGCCCCTCGATCGCGACGCTGACACGGCCGGCTGCCGATGCGGGGGCGACGCCCACCAGAGCGGCTCCCCCGGCACTGAGTGCGACGAGCAGTCCGGCGAGCGCGAGCCGCAGCGGGCGGGTGCGGGTGGTCACGAGGAGGCCTCCTGGAGGGTTCGGGACGGCACGACGACGGGCGTGCCGGTGTTCGGGTCGGGCACGACGGTGACCGGGTGCCGGTAGACGGTGCCGATGCGGTCGGCGGTCAGGACGTCGGTGGGGGTGCCGTCGGCGACGATCCGACCGCCGGCGAGCATGGCGACGCGGTCGGCGTACGCCCCGGCGAGGCTCAGGTCGTGGAGCACCACGACGACGGCGCCACCGGCCCGGGCGTGTGCGCGGGCGACGGCCAGCACGGCCTCCTGGTGTCGAAGGTCGAGGGCGGCGGTCGGTTCGTCGAGCAGGAGCACCGGGGTCGACTGCGCCAGGACCCGGGCGAACGAGGCCCGGGCGCGCTCCCCTCCCGACAACGAGGGGAACGCCTGGTCGATCCGGTCGGCGAGTTCGACCTGGTCGAGCACCCGCGCGACCACGGTGTCGTCGTCGACCGCTCGCGGGGTCCCCCGCCACGGAGCACGGCCCATCCGGACGACCTCGCCGACGCGGAACCCGAAGGCCACCGCGGTGTCCTGCTCGAGCACGGCACGCCGACGAGCGGTCGCGAGCGGTGCTTCGCCGCCGGTGCGCACGCCGTCGATCGCGACCGTGCCGCTGTGGGCGAGGTCACCGGCGATCGCCCGGAGCAGGGTCGACTTGCCGGCACCGTTCGGACCGACGAGCGCCAGGACCTCGCCCGCGCGCACGGTCAGGTCGACGTCGGCGAGCAGCGGTCGTCCGTCGATGACGACGCCGATCCCGGAGGCGACCACGGAGCCGACAGCGCTCGTCTCGGTCATGCCCAGCCTCCCGACCGTCGGCGGGCACGGCGCAGGAGCCAGAAGAAGAAGGGTCCGCCGACGAGCGAGGTCAGCATGCCGATCGGCAGGTCCGCGTACGGCACCAGGGTGCGCGCGAGCAGGTCGGCGATCGTCAGGAGCAGGGCGCCGCCGAGCGTCGAGACGAGCAGCAGCGGGCCGTGCGCCGGGCCGATGACCATCCGCATCAGGTGCGGGACGACGAGTCCGACGAACGCGATGATGCCGGCGAACGCGACCGCTGCGCCGACGAGCAGGGCGACCACGACGATCGCGACGACCCGGACGGCCTCGACCCGCACCCCGACGTGCCGCGCGGCCCGGTCGCCGAGGGCGAGCAGGTCGAGCGAGCGCGTCAGCACGACGGCGCCGACGAGGCCCGCACCGATGACGGGGGCGATCGCTGCGGCCTGGTCCCACATCGAGCCGTTCAGGGACCCGAGCTGCCAGAACACGATCTGCTCGCGCGCCTGCTGGTCGCCGAGGAACGTCAGGAAGGCGAGCCCCGCACCGGTGAACGCGTTCACGGCGATGCCGGTGAGCAGGAGCGTGACGACCTCGGTCCGGCCGCCGGCACGGGACAGCCCGTAGACGAGCAGCGTCGCGACCAGCCCAGCGGCGAAGGCCATCAGCGGCGTCGTCCAGTACCCGGCGAACTGCAGCCCGAACACGATCGAGGCGCAGGCCCCGAAGGCCGCGCCTCCGGACACCCCGACGACGCCGGGGTCGGCCAGGGGGTTCGCGAACACGGCCTGCATGAGCACACCGGCTGCGGCGAGCGCGGCTCCGATCAGCAGCGCCATCACCACGCGCGGGAACCGGATCGTCCACAGCGCCTGGGTGACGAGGTCGTCGGCGGGACCGTCCACGGGCAGCCCGAGCGAACGGCCCACGGTCCGGAGCACCTCGGCGGGCGAGATCCCGAGCTGCCCGACGCTCGCCGACACCAGCGTCGCGACGACGAGCGCCACCACGAGCCCGATGGTGAGGAGCGCGATGCGGCCGGCCCGCGACCTGGACGTGACCGCCGGTGCCGCGGGGACGTGCGTGGCGGGCGCGATCCGTTCCTCCCGGATGGTCACGAGGCGTCCGCCGGACCGTAGATCGCCGCTGCCAACGCGGCCACGATCTCGGGCGTGCGCGGCCCGAAGCTCATCACCGTCGTGTCGGCCATGTCCACGATGCGGCGGTGCTCGCCCGCGGGCGTCTTCGCGATCGCGGGGACCCGCTGGAGCAGTCCGTCGACGCCGTCGACGGACTCGAGGCCCTTGGTCATCATGATGACGAGGTCCGGCTGCATCGCGACGAGCGCCTCGGCGTTGACGGGGCGCATGCCCGTCCAGTCCTGTTCCGTCGCGACGTCCCGCCCGCCGACGGCGTCGATGAGCGAGTCGGCGCCGGACTCGCTGCCGAACAGGTAGTAGATCCCGGCGTTCCCCCGCACGTACAGGAACACCATCTTCAGCTTGTCGGCGCGAGCCGACGGCGCAATCCGGGCCACCTGCGCGGCGACGGCCTGCTCCTGCGCGTGCACCTCGGCGGCCAGGCGGTCGCCGGTCGCCGGGACGCCGAGCGCGGTCGCGACCTGCTCGATGATCGCGTCGGTGTTCGTGGTGTCCCGGTGCGGGTCCAGGACGACGACGGGGACGCCGGCCTTCCGGATCTGCAGGACGACGTCCCACGGTCCGAGTGAGGTGTCGGTCAGCAGCACGGTCGGGCGGAGCGCGAGGATCGACTCGGCGGAGAGTTCGTGGCCGTTCTGGGTGACGAGCGGCAGGTCCTCGGTGCCTGCGAAGCCGGTCGAGACGTCCCGTCCGACCAGGTGGTCCCCCAGGCCGAGGCCGTACACGGTGGACGACAGCGTGCCGGAGATGTCGAGCGCGAGGATCCGGTCCGCGCTCGTGACGGTCACCTCGGTGTCCTGGTTGTCGGTGACGGTGACGGGCAGCTCGGGCTCGTCCACCGTGCTCGCCGTCGGCGGCAGGTCGGTCGCCAGGGTCGCGGTGCGCTCGCCGGTCACGTCCTTCGCGTCGGTCACCGGGGCGATGGCCTGGAGGCCCGCGGCCGGGTCCGTCGCGCTCGTCCCGCGACCCGCCGCGTACTTCGCACCCGCGGTGCCGGTGCCGCCGCCGGTGCAGCCGGTCGCCACGGCGAGGACGACGAGGGCGGACGCTGCGGCCGTGAGGGCGCGACGGAGTGACGACATGGAGATGATCCCGAGTGCTGGTTCGTGAAGTTAGGTGAGCCTCACCTAACCGTTAACTTAGGTGAGCCTTGCCTACCTTGTCCAGCGCGTGTCACCGTCTCCCCGCTACGGTGGTCCCGTGCGCATCGTGGTGGCTCCGGACTCGTTCAAGGGCACCGCGACCGCGGCGTCCGTCGCCCAGGCGGTCCGCGACGGCTGGCTGACCGAACGCCCCGACGACGACGTGGTGCTCGTGCCGATGGCCGACGGCGGCGAGGGCACCCTCGATGCCTTCGCGACCGCCGTCCCCGGTGCGGTCCGGGTCCCCGTCACCGTGACCGGGCCCGCCGGCACCCCCGTCGAGACGTGGTGGCTCATGCTGCCCGACGGCCGTGCGGTGGTGGAGCTCGCGGCGACGAGTGGTCTGCCACTGCTCGACGAACTCCTGCCGGACACCGCGACGAGCCGCGGGTTCGGCGAGGCGATCGCCGCCGCGCTCGACGCCGGCGCCACGGGGCTCGTGCTCGGCATCGGCGGCAGCGCCTCGACCGACGGCGGCCGTCCCGTGCTCGAAGCCCTCGGCTACGACGGCGATCGCGGCACGCTGCGTGCCCTGCCACCGCTCGGCGTCACCGTCCTGACCGACGTGACCTCTCCCCTGCTCGGCCCGACCGGCGCCGCCGCGGTCTTCGGACCCCAGAAGGGGATCGAGCCCTCGCGGGTCGCATTCTTCGACGAGCTGCTGGCCGCCTGGGCCGCCCGCTTCCCTTCGGTGGACCCCGTGACCCCCGGCGCCGGCGCCGCGGGTGGCGTCGGCTTCGGCCTGCTCGCCTGGGGTGCGACCCTGGCCCGCGGCGCGGACGGTGTCGCCGAGGTCCTCGGGCTGGCCGACCGACTCACCGGCGCCGACGTCGTGATCAGCGGCGAGGGCCGGTACGACGGCCAGTCCGCCGCCGGCAAGGTCCCGTCGGTGGTGCGGTCGCTCACAGCGACGCACGCCCCCGGCGCCCGGTCGATGCTCGTCGCCGGCGCGATCGAGGCCTCGCTCGACGACTACGCCGCCGCTGCCTCGCTCACCGTCCTCGCCACGCAGACCACCGGGGAACCGGACGACGCCCTGGCCGACCCGCTGCGCTTCGCCACGATCGCGGGCCAGCGCCTCGCACGGCTGGCCTGACCACTCCGATTCCCGCACTGGGGAGCCCCATTGGAACCTCCCACGCTGTGGCGCGCTCCATCAGACTGGGTGCGGGCCGGAACCGGCCCGCAACGCACCCCCACGAGGAGATCATTGCGCACCGTCAACGCGTACGCGGCACCGTCAGCGACCGAGCCGCTCGTCAAGACCACCATCACCCGTCGTGACGTCGGAGCGAACGACGTCGAGATCGACATCGCCTACGCCGGCATCTGCCACTCGGACATCCACACCGTCCGCGGTGAGTGGGGCCAGATCCAGTACCCGCAGGTCGTCGGCCACGAGATCGTCGGCCACGTCTCCGCCGTCGGCGAGAACGTCACCAAGCACAAGGTCGGCGACCGCGTCGGCGTCGGTTGCATGGTGAACTCGTGCGGCGAGTGCGAGAACTGCGTCGCCGGCGAGGAGCAGTACTGCCTCAAGGGCAACATCCAGACCTACGCGGGCGTCGACCCGGCCGATGGCTCGATCACCCAGGGCGGCTACTCGCAGGCGGTCGTCGTGAACGAGGACTTCGTCCTCCGCGTCCCCGAGTCGCTCGACATCGAGAAGGTCGCGCCGCTGCTCTGCGCCGGCATCACCACCTACTCGCCGCTGCACCACTGGAAGGCCGGCCCCGGCACGAAGGTCGCGGTCGTCGGCATGGGTGGCCTCGGCCACATGGCCGTCAAGATCGCGGTCGCCCTGGGCGCCGAGGTCACCGTCCTGTCACAGACCACGTCGAAGGAAGCCGACTCGCTCCGCTACGGCGCGAAGGCCCACTACGCGACGAAGGACCCGGAGACGTTCGAGAAGCTCGCGAACTCCTTCGAGCTCATCATCAACACCGTGTCGGCGAAGATCCCGATGGGCTCGTACCTCGGCCTGCTCAAGGTCGACGGCACGCTCGTCAACGTCGGCGCTCCGTCCGAGCCGCTCGAGGTCCCGGCGTTCGCCCTGATCCCGCGCCGGCTCAGCTGGGCCGGGTCCGCCATCGGCGGCATCCGCGAGACCCAGGAGATGCTGGACTTCTGCGCCGAGCACGACATCCTGCCGGAGACCGAGCTCATCAGCGCCGACCAGATCAACGAGGCCTACGAGCGCGTGCTGTCCTCGGACGTCCGCTACCGCTTCGTGATCGACGCGGCCACGCTGGCGTAGTCGGCACCACTTGCGAGACGGGAGGCCCGTTGCCAGCCGGCAACGGGCCTCCCGTCTGTCCGCCTGTCCGCCTGTCCGTCGGGCCGTCAGCCGACCTCGTCGCCGGACGGCAGCGCGCCGCACCAGTCGACGGAACCCGCGTCGATGCTCGCCTCGAGCGCACCGGAGGTCGCGTCGACGATGCTCACCAGCTCGTCGGTCGCCGACTTCGTCGCGACCGCCACGAACTGCCCGTTCGGGGACGGGCAGACCGCCGTGACGCTCGCGTCGTCGGGGATGGTCACCGGCAGCCGGGAGGCCCGCCCACCGTCCACACGCACGATCCGTGCCGAGACGGTCCCGTCCGACCGCACGTCCCCCAGCACGCGCAGGTACGTGTCGTCCGTCAGCGGGGCGATCCTGCCGAGCACCGCCGCGTCGGTGCTCGCGGCCGGCGCCCGCAACGCCGTCTTCGCGCCGTCGGTCAGGTCGAGGCGCTCGATGCCCGTGCCGGTCTCGACGACGGCCGTGGTGCCCGAGCCGACGAAGCCGTGCAGGTACGTGGCGCTGCCGAGCCGGACGGGGTCGGCGCGGCCGCTCATGTCGACGAGCACCAGGTCGTCGCTGCCCGTCCGCACCAGGGCGCTCTCGGTCCGGGGCACGTAGGCCCACTGCCCGACCGTCATCGGCACGGCGCCCGTCTGCGGCTTCCCGTCCTCGGCGATCGCGGTGGGCAGGTGCGTGCCCGTCATGTCGACCACGTACAGACCGGTGTTCCGCGACTGCCCGGTGGACGTGTCGGCGTACTCGAACCCGAACGACGCCGCGTCGTCGGCGACGTGCAGCGCGGTGACCCGACCCTGCGAGGACGGCAGGGTGAGGTGCTCGACGGGGGCGTCCGGGTCCTGCACCCCGCCGGACAGCGCGACCACGTCGACCGAGGAGCTCGCATCGCTGCCGCTGACCACCACCAGCGACCGTCCGAGCCGGGCGTACTCCGAGATGTCGGCGCCCTGGTACACCGTCGTCGCACCGCCGGCGTCGAGGGAGCGGCGCACGATGCGGTCCTTCGCGCCGTCGGCTCCCGGCACGAGGGCGAGGACGTCGGTGCTGCCGGTGCGGATCGCGGCGGTCAGGTCCGCGGTGGCACGCTGCCCCGGAGCCCGGACGTTCGCGACCGTCACCGTGTAGTCGCGGTCGTAGGCCAGGGGTCCGGCGAACTCGACCGCGATCGTGTTGCCGCTCGAGGTCACGGTGTGCGCGGCCGCGGGGCTGACCCGGACGTCGGCGGCGGACACCTGCTGCAGCGCCTGGTTCGCCGTCAGGATCACCCGCTGCGCCGGGCGCGACACCAGACCGGTGGCGTCGTACGACACGTCGCGCAGGCGCGGCCCCTGCTGCGACCCGACAACCGCGGCGAGCGCGGCGACGACCGCCAGGACGAGCACGACGGCGAGGTACCGGCGGTGGAACCGGCGCGTGACCGGGCGGCTCGCGTCGCGCTGGCCGCGGCGCCCCTCAGTACTCGTGCCCGTCTCAGTACTCGTGCCCGTCTCAGTACTCATACGGGTCCTTCGGCTGCGCGATCTCGGTGACCTTCGCGGCCTTGATGACGATGCGGGCGTCGGCGGACTGGTCCGGGTTCGCCGCGAGTGCGCCGGTCACCGTGACCCACTGCCCTTCGTCGGGCTCCGCCTCGGTACGGTCGCCGCCCTCGGTCACCACGCCGAGGCCGACTGGCTGGGCGTCCACGGCGCAGCAGCTGATCACGAACCGGGTCAGGGTGAACGAGCCGTCCTGGCCGGGCACGACGAAGCCGGACAGCCGCACCTGCTTGCCGACCAGGGCCGTGGTGTCGGTGGTCTGCCGGATCAGCGCCGCCCAGTCCTTGACGCCGTACTCCGAGGTGTCGACGCCCTCGCTGCCGAGCAGGGAGACCGCCGCCTCGGAGCCCGTCGCGTTCGACAGGGTCGCCGAGTCCACGCTCCGCTGCTGCGCGGTGCGGGCGGACAGCGTCGTCGGGGGCAGGACCAGCATCGACACGGTGACCCCGACCGTGACGATCGCGGCCGCTCCGCCGAGGGCAAGGCGGACGGCGCGACCACGGCCGGGCCCGCGCCGCCCGTGGTCGTGGTCCGGCTCGTGCTCGTGCTCGTCCGCGTCGTCACCGTGCGTGTGGCCGTGGCCGCGTGCGATGACCACCAGGCCCGCGATCGAGGCGGGTACCGCGACGGCGGCGAGCACGATCGTGAACACCGAGTACCGCGGGTTGATGTACAGGTCGAGGTGGCCCACCAGTGCGAGCCAGAGCGTGCACAGGGCGACCGCCAGCACGGACCCGAGCCCGAGGTAGGCCGGAGCGTTGCTGCTGCGTGCGTCAGACGAGGACATTCATCACCAATCCCACGGCGCCGGCGAACAGGACGCACACGACGGCGAGCAGCACCAGGAACCGGACCCGGAACGTCGTGCGGAGCAGGGCGATCATCTTGACGTCGATGATCGGCCCGATGATCAGGAAGGCCGTGATCGACCCGGGCAGGAACGTCGAGGCGAACGACAGTGCGAAGAACGCGTCGACGTTCGAGCAGAGCGACACCGTCATCGCGAGCAGCATCATCGCCGCGACGGACAGCACCGGGTTCGAGCCGATCGCGACGAGCGTGGAGCGGGGCACGGCGACCTGGATCGCCGCAGCCAGGCCGGCGCCGACGAACAGGGCCGGCATCATGGTTGCGGTCTCGCCGCCGAACTGCGCGGCGCTCTCCCGCCAGCGGTTCCGGCTCCGTGGTGCGCCGATCGCAGCGCGGCAGCGGGCCTCGAACGCGGGCAGCAGCAGGTCGGCCGGGCGGCGGTGCGCGGCGACGATCCAGCCGACCAGGTTCGCGATCACGAAGCCGCCGACGATCCGGACCGGCAGGATCCAGCCGGACCAGCCGAACGCCTGCGCGGTGCTGATGATCACGAGCGGGTTGAGGATGGGGGCGGCGACCAGGAACGTGACGGCCTCGGCAGGGGTGAACCCGCGCATCATCAGGCCGCGGGCGAGCGGCACGTTCCCGCACTCGCACACCGGGAACAGCATGCCGATCAGCGAGATCACGGCGCGGCGGCCGAAGGCGTTCTGCGGCAGGACCTTCTCGAGCGCGCCGACGGGCACCCACACCTCGACGACGATCGACAGCACGATGCCGAGCACCACGAACGGCAGCGACTCGACCACCACGCTGATCGCCAGCGTCAGGAAGTCCTGCACGACGTCCGGCAGGCCGGCGGTCCCGATGCTCGGGGACAGCAGCCGGATCCCCAGGAGCACGACGACGGCGAGCAGCACGAGGCCCGGGCCCGTCAGGGAACGGGAGCGGGAGCGCTGCTGCGGCGGCGTGGTCGTCGTCACCCGGAAAGGATAGGCGACGCGTGCTGCGTGGCGGTCCGCGCGCGGCCGCCTGCGCACCGTGCGAGTTCGTTCACCCCGTGCAGGGTTGCTCGCTCGGTGCAGGCCTGGAGCGCCGCACGGAGCCACCAACGCCGCACCGGCCCGCGAACCCAGCACCGTGCCGCAGTCAGACCCGCGTGATGCCCGCCACGTGCCGATCGAGGGTGTCGATCGCCCACGAGGCGTCACCCCCGGGATCGACCCGCACGATGTGCATCGCGAGCCCGTCCACCAGGGCGTGCAGCCGCCGGGTCTCGTAGGGCACGTCGGCGTCCGGCACCCCGAGCGCCCGCAGGATCCGCCCGCACCACTCCCGCATCTCGTCGACGACCCGGTCGTGGAACGGCCGAAGCTCGGCGTCGGTCAGCGCCGCCGTGCCGAGGCCCAGGTAGACGTCGAGCTCGATGCGTCGCTCCTCGTCGAGGGGCAGGAGCTCGAGCAGGACCGCGTGCGCGTACGCCGTGCCCCGCAGGTCCGCGGGCACGGCGTCGATCCGGGCCGCGGTCGCGTCGAACACGAGCTCGAGCGCGTGCGAGCGGACGCTCGCCTGCGTCGGGAAGGTGTAGCGGACGGTGCTCGGCGCCAGTCCGGCCTCCGCCGCGACGTTCCGGACGCTGAGCGCCCCGAGTCCGTCGCGGGCGAGCACCCGGCACGCCGCTTCGGACACGGTGCGGCGCCGCTGCTCGACGTCCATGCTCCTGGCCACGACGCCATACTCGCACAGTCGTACGAACTCGTGCTACCGTCGAGGTCGTTGTCGCACAGTCGTGCGACTATGCGACCGAACGAAGGGAACATCGTCATGGCATGGGTCATCCTCGTGCTGAGCGGCGTGCTCGAGGCCGTCTGGGCCACCGCACTGAGCGCCTCGAACGGCTTCAAGAAGGTCGTGCCGACGATCGTGTTCATCGCCGGAATGGCGCTGAGCATGGTGGGGCTCGCGTTCGCGATGAAGTCGATCCCGGTGGGCACCGCCTACGCCGTCTGGGTCGGCATCGGCGCCTCGCTGACGGTCGTCGTGTCGATCCTGCGCCGGCAGGAAGCCGCGTCGCTCGCACGCCTCGGCCTCGTGTTCGGCCTGGTCGCCTGCGTCGTCGGCCTCAAGGTGGTGAACTGAGGTGGCCTGGATCGTCCTGTTCCTCAGCGCCACGCTCGAGACCGTGTGGGCGACCGCCCTCGGCGAGAGCGACGGCTTCACCCGACCCGGCCCGACGCTCGTGTTCGCGATCACGATCGTGGTCAGCCTGGGCGCGTTCGGCTACGTCCTCAAGCACATCCCGATCAGCACCGCGTACGCCGTGTGGACCGGCACCGGTGCAGCCCTGACGGTGCTGTGGGGCATGGCCACCGGCGCCGAGCCCGTCACCCTGCTGCGCGTGCTGTTCATCGCCGGGATCGTCGGCTGCGTCGTCGGCCTGAAGCTCGTGCCGGCCCGTCCGGTCACCGAGCCCACCGCCCCCGCCGAGCTCTCGCGCTGAGCGACAGCTCACGCGCCGCCGGCCCCGTGATCTGTCGCTGACCCCGAAAGCCGACTCGCGCCGTGGACGCGCGCCGGGACGGACGGGAGGCCCGGTGCCAGCTGGCGCCGTGCCTCCCGTCCGCCTGTGGTCGCGCCCACCCCGCATGGTGAGCAGAAAAGGTCGGGTCACCTCGCGGGACCCGACCGTTCCTGCTCACGAACCGAGCGCTGGGAGCGTCAGACGGAGGCGCCCGTCCACTCGTCCTCGGCGGCGACGTGGTCGCTGCCGACCGTGCCGGCGGCGAGCGCCGCGGCGGCGCGCTCCGTGTGGCTCGGCGGGTTCGACGGCACGTCGGACGGACGGCCCTCGTCGTTCAGCTTGCGGAGCTCGGGGACGATGTCCGTGGCCAGGATGTCGATCTGCTCGAGCACCGTCTTGAGCGGCAGCCCGGCGTGGTCGACCAGGAACAGCTGGCGCTGGTAGTGGCCGACGTGGTCCTTCATGGCCGCGTACCGGTCGATGACCTGCTGCGGCGAACCGACCGTGAGCGGGGTCTGGGCGGCGAAGTCCTCCATCGAGGGGCCGTGCCCGTAGACCGGGGCGTTGTCGAAGTAGGGCCGGAACTCGTTGACCGCGTCCTGCGAGTTCTTCCGGGCGAAGAACTGCCCGCCCAGACCGACGATCGCCTGGTCCGCACGGCCGTGACCGTAGTGCTCGAAGCGCTGGCGGTACAGCCCGACCATCTGCTCGGTGTGCTGGATCGGCCAGAAGATGTTGTTGTGGAAGAAGCCGTCACCGTAGTACGCGGCCTGCTCCGCGATCTCGGGCGTGCGGATCGAGCCGTGCCAGACGAACGGGGGCACGCCGTCGAGGGGGCGCGGCGTCGAGGTGAAGCCCTGCAGCGGCGTGCGGAACTTGCCCTGCCAGTTGACGACGTCGTTCTCCCAGAGCTGGCGGACGAGCGCGTAGTTCTCGATCGCCAGGTTGACGCCCTGGCGGATGTCCTGGCCGAACCACGGGTAGACCGGGCCGGTGTTGCCGCGACCCATCATGAGGTCCATGCGGCCGTCGGAGATCACCTGGAGCATCGCGTACTCCTCAGCGATGCGCACCGGGTCGTTCGTGGTGATGAGCGTGGTGCTCGTCGAGAGCGTGATGTCCTTCGTCTTCGCCGCGAGGTAGGCCAGCAACGTGGTCGGCGACGAGGCGACGAACGGCGGGTTGTGGTGCTCGCCGGTGGCGAAGACGTCGAGTCCGGCCTGGTCGGCGTGCTGCGCGATCGTGAGGATGTCACGGACGCGCTGCGTGTCGTCCGGCGTGGTGCCGGTCGTGGGGTCGGTCGTGACGTCACTGACCGTGAAGATGCCGAACTGCATGATGCGCCGCCTTTCGCGATATCGATGCGTTTGCATCGACTTGCTGGGTACAACGTAGCGTACGCCGGTGCATTCCCACCAGGCGTCAGCGCGCTGCGGGCAGTGCTGCGGGGTCGGTCCGGGCCGCGTGGTGCATGCCGTCGAGGAACCACACCGCGGTCACCACCGCCAGGACGCTCGCGCTCGAGGCCAGTCGTCCGGCCATCAGGATCGCGGCGTGGTCGTGAGCGCCGTCCCCCGTCAGGCCGACGACGAGCGCGGCGACGCCGACGGCCAGCGTGACCCCGGTGGCGACGAGCAGGACGACGCTGACCACCCGGCGCGGACCCCGACGGCCGTCCCGGTCACCTCGGAGGCCCCGGTCGACCCTCGGACCGAACGCCCGGACGACGCCGAGCCAGAACATCGCGATCGCGCACGCCCCGATGATGTCGCTCACCCGGTGCCAGCCGTAGACGACCGTCTGGTTGGCGACGAAGACCGCGTAGGCGGCACCGAGCAGGGTGACGATCGGCCGGAAGCGACGGGGCGTGACCATCAGGACGGCGAACAGCGCGGCCAGCGCGATGGTCGCGTGGCCTGAGGGGAACGAGTTCGGCGTCGTCGACTGGGCGATCTCCGGGCGCTCGGCGATACGCTTGACGAGCGTCGAGGTGGCCGCCGACGCGAGCACCACTGCACCCGCGCCGAGCCCCACCGAGAGCCGTCGCCTGGCGAATGCCACCGCGACGATCACGACAACGAGCAACAGGATCACCGGCACCGAGATGACGTTGAGCGCAGTGTCCGAGCTGAACAGGTCGGACTCACGGACCCCGCCGAGCGCGGCGTCCTCCATGCGCTGCCCCACCGGCGTCAGCACCGCGGCCGCGTAGACGGAAGGCACGATCACGAACCCCAGAGCCGCCAGCACACCCCACCGCAACCGCCGCGAGACGCTCGGTCCACGCGACTCCGGTGCATTGCGCTCGGGTGTCAAGGTCACCGGGCTGGTCCTCCTCGGAGTGGTCGTCGTCGGTCTCGTCGCACGCCTGGTGACGGCGCTGCGATTCGGACGGTCGGGGTCGGACACGATACCGTTGGCTCACCGGCCGGAGGCTGGGAACCGCGCGGCCGTCACCCGCGGATCCCGCGCTGTGCCGCTCAGTGCCGCGCCGCTCAGTCCGGCGGGCACCGCCGGACTGACGCACGTCGCGTCGGCAGTGTACGAGGAGGAGACCGAAGTGGCCATCAAGGAACCGGGCATCACCGCCTCACCGAACCGCGGGCTCGCGCTCACGGTCGGTGGCGTCCTCGCACTCTGGGGCATCCTGGGCTTCTTCTTCGCCGCCGACGGCGACCCCGGCTTCTTCAGCCGCCAGGGCGGGATGCTCTGGAACGCCTT
This sequence comes from Curtobacterium sp. MWU13-2055, assembly GCF_023242305.1. Lineage (NCBI taxonomy): Bacteria > Bacillati > Actinomycetota > Actinomycetes > Micrococcales > Microbacteriaceae > Curtobacterium > Curtobacterium sp. MWU13-2055. The sequence continues at coordinate 48,307 of NZ_JALLIO010000010.1, read as the reverse complement.
CGGGGTGAACCCGCCGCTCGCCCTCATCTGGGTGCTGCTCGCCGCGGTCCTGCTCATCACCGGGCTCGGCACCACCATCGGTTCGCGGAACGGCAACCTGGTCGTCGGCGCCGTGCTCGTGGTGCTGGCCGTCTACGGCTTCGTCTTCGTCAACACCTCGGCGAACATCTTCGCGCTGAACACCACCGACAACGTGTTCCACGCGATCGTCGGGGTCATCCTGCTGCTGACGGCGCTCGGTGCCGACAAGGAGAACCTCCGCGCGCTGCGTGCGGCGGCTCGCGCCTGACGCACCGACACGATCCCCGACGCCCGTCTGCCGCTCCGGCAGGCGGGCGTCGTCGTGTGTGCGTCAGGCGTCGTCGTCGGAGTCGTCGGGGTCGTCGTCCGGCTCCGGCTTCCGGGCTTCGAGTGCCGTCGCGACGATGCGCGGCGCCTCAGACATGAAGCGTCGGACGTCCGTGTCGACGATGATGTCCTGCGGCCGCAGCGGCCGGGTCAGGTACAGCCCCTCGAGCGAGGTCAGGCGTGACAGCGCGACGTACGTCTGTCCCGCGCTGAACACCCGGTTGCCCAGGTCGACCACCGCGCGGTCGTAGGTACTGCCCTGCGACTTGTGGATCGTCACCGCCCAGGCGAGCCGCAACGGGAACTGCTGGAACTCACCGACGGTGTCCTTCTTGAGTTCCTTCTTGTCGGCGTCGTAGGAGTACTTGAACTTCTCCCACACCGACGGCTGGACCTCGAACGACTCTCCGTCGACGTCGACCCACACCGTGTCGCGGATCGCCGTGACGATGCCGAGCGTCCCGTTCACCCATCGCTGGTCGGCGTCGTTGCGCAGGAACATCACGTGCGCGCCGGGCTTGAGCTCGAGGGCTTCGTCGGCCGGGAAGTTCCGCCCGCCGAAGTCGCCGTTGACGTCGGCCTTCGCGGTCTTCACCTTGCCGGGCAACCGTTCGAGCGCCGCCTTGTTGATGCGCGCGACGGTGTCGTTCCGGGTGGCGAGGGTGATGGCGTCGTCGGGCGAGGGCCGTGCGCCCGCGGTGTTCAGCTGGTCGGCGATCTCGGCGGTCACCCGGCCGTGCCGCACCGCCGTGAGCATGGCGGCGAAGGCGTCGTCGCGCTGGCGGTGCACGGTGGCGAGCTCGATGATGTTCAGCTTCGCCTCGAGCCACACCTTGGCGTCGAAGAACCACATCGACCGGTAGTGGTCGGTGAAGTAGGCGCGTTCGTCGGCACCGCCCGGGACCGGCGGCAACTGGTACGGGTCGCCGAACATGACCACCTGCACTCCGCCGAACGCCTCGAACTGCCGCCCGCGGGCCTTGCGGAGCGAGCGGTCCATCCCGTCGAGCAGGTCGGCGTTCACCATCGAGACCTCGTCGATCACCAGGGTGTCGATGGTGTTGAGGAGCTTGCGGGTGTCCGGTCCCTGGCGCAGCTCGGCATCGGCGATGAGCCCGATCGGCAGGCGGAACAACGAGTGGATCGTCTGGCCACCGACGTTCAGGGCCGCGACCCCGGTCGGTGCGCAGATCACGACCTGCTTCTCGGTGTTCCACGACAGGTGGTTGAGCAGGGTCGACTTGCCCGTGCCGGCACGACCGGTGATGAAGACGTGGTCGCGGGTGTGCTCGATGTACTCGAAGACGGCCCGCTGCTCGTCGCTGAGCTCGACGCTCATCGTGCGTCCTGCACGAGGGTGCGCGCGTCCGCTCCGAGCGTGCGCGCAGGCGATCCAGCCCGCCGCAGCTGCACGAGCACCACCACGACGACCGCCACCAGGAGCAGCACCCCGGCGGCCACGAGCACGAGCCCACCACGGGCCTGGTCGACGAGCGGATCGGGCCCCCAGGTCCGCCCCATCGCCCCGAACCACGACGCCTGCAGCAGTCCGAGCGGCCCGCGCATCGCGACGCCGAGCGACACCGCTCCGGCGGCGACGACCGCGGCCCCGACGATCCGGACGATCGCTGCTGCGCGGGTCGGGTACTGCTGGCCGGCCGCGATCGGGGTGAACAGCGTCGGCATCGCCAGGAGCCCGACGAGCAGGAAACCCACGTCGATGACCGTGCGCCCCGTGGAGTCGCTCACCGACCAGCGGACGGCATCGGTGGCGAAGTACGCCCACCACACCGCTGCGGCGAGCAGGAACGCCGGGAAGGGCTGCACCAGGTAGCGGACCGCGGCGTTGTCGACCAGCACACCGGTCCACTCGCGCACGCCGGTGCTGTCGTCGTCGCGCGGGTGCACCGCGGCCCGGATGAGCACGACGGGAGCCGCCGCCCACACCAGCGCCGGCACCACCAGGCCGAGCAGCACGTGCGCGCCGACGTTCGCCGACACCAGGAACCGGTCGTACTGGTGCAGCGAACCGGACGTCGCGACCACGAGCGAGATGATCGCGAGGGCCGCCGCCACCGAACGGCGCACCGGCCAGTGGACCCCGGCGCGGCGCAGGCGCACGACACCGGCCGCGTAGGTCGCAGCGAGCAGCACGGCGGCCATCAGCCAGAACAGGTCGATGTTCCACTGCGTCAGCCAGCCCCAGGCCCCGGGCGCGTGCGGCAGCAGGTCGTCGGTGAGCAGCTCGGCGGGGCTCGGGTCGGTCGTCTTGCTCAGCGCGATCTGGTCGACCGGGGTGGCCGTTCGGCCGAGCGCCGCGGCGAAGCCCGATGCGACACCCATCACGGCGAGCTCGACCACGATCAGGGTCCAGAACGGGCGGTGCCGTGCCGGCGCCTCGGTCAGGGAGCGGATCGCACGTCGACGCTGCACGGCACCGAGGACCCCGATGGCGACGATCGCGCCGATCTTGACCAGCACGAGGGTGCCGTACGGCGTGAACAGGTTCGACAGGGCACCCACGCGGATCTGCGCCGAGGCGACACCCGACACCGCCACGAGCACGAAGCACCCGAGCGCGATGCTCGAGTACCGCGCCACGACCACGGCCAGGCGGTCACCGGGCAGCACGCCGCGCAGGAGCACGAGCATGGTCAGGCCACCGACCCAGAGCGCGGCGCCGACCAGGTGCAGCCCGAGCGCGGTCACGGCGGCGTCGTGGCTCGCGGTGCCGGCGGCGTGGCCCTGCTGCGCGAGCGGGATGAGGCCGATCATCGAGACACCGGCGGTCAGGGCGACCATGCCCCGGGAACGGACGGCGAAGCAGAGCACCGTGACGGCGGCGGCGACGAGCACCGTCACGAGCCAGGCGAGCCCGAGGTCCGTGCCGGTGAGGAACACGCCCATCGACTGGCCGAACTGCTCGTCGATGCTGATCTTCGAGCCGGCGACGCTCAGGAACGTGAAGAAGGTGGTGACCGCGGACGACACCGTCCAGAGCCCGCTGGCGGCGGCCGCGACGTCGATGGCGCGGTTCCACTCCGGGCCGGAGCGCGAGAGTCCGACGGTGGCCAACGCGAGGCCGCCGATCGTCGCAGCGGCGGACAGGTCCACGACCAGCCGGGAGATCGGCAGGCCGAACCGGACCAGGGCACCGGGGTCCGCGATCAGCGCTGCGTTCGCACCACCGCCGATGACGAGTGCCGTGAGCAGCGCCACGAACCCGACGAGCAGGAGCACGGCGGGACCGGCGATGCGCGCGATCCGATTCACCCGTCAAGCCTAGGCGGTGCCCACCCGGCCACCGAACCGGCCGGGCCGACCTGTGGGAACCGGCACGGGCCTCCCGGTCGACGCAGCGCGACGAACGCGACCCGACACGACGAACGCGACCCGACGAACGCGACCCGACGCACCGAACGCACCCTGGAAACGACGAAAGGGACGGCCGAAGCCGTCCCTCCCGATGCGCGGAACAGTCTTACTTGACCGCAGCCTTGAGCTTCGAGCCGGCGCTGACCTTGACCGAGTCGCTCGCGGCGATCTCGATGGCCTCACCCGTCTGCGGGTTGCGGCCGGTGCGGGCGGCGCGGTGCGTCTTCTCGAAGGCGATCCAACCGGGGATCGTGACCTTCGTGCCGTCCGCGACGGACGACGAGACGACGCTGAAGAGCGCGTCGACGACGCCGTTGACGGTGGCCTGGCTCTGGCCGGACTCGGCGGCGACGGCAGCGACGAGCTCGGTGCGGTTCAGTGACTTGTCAGCCATGGATGTCCTCCTCGGACTTCTTGCAGTATCGGTCGGACGGACGTGCCGTCCGGCGCCCGGAGCGGTTGCCCCGTGCCACGGTGCCAGTGGGCCGAGGGCCCGGCGGAACCGGAGTTGAACCTACCAGCCACATCGGACGTTTTCAGCCGACTCGCCCGGATTTCCGGGCTTGTCGCGGGTCCAACGGGGCAGATGTGACCCCTGAGGCGCCCTTGTACCCCGGACACAGCGAACGCCCCGCCACCAGGAGGTGACGGGGCGTCGGGTACTGCGAGTGCTTACCAGGAGCTCTTCGTGATGCCGGGGAGCTCTCCACGGTGGGCCATGTCGCGGAAGCGGACACGGCTGATGCCGAACTCACCCAGGTGGCCACGGGGGCGGCCGTCGATCGCGTCGCGGTTGCGGTAGCGGATCGGGGATGCGTCGCGGGGCAGCTTCTGCAGGCCCACGCGAGCGGCCTCACGCGACTCGTCGGAGCCGTTCGGGTCCACGAGGGCCTTCTTCAGCTCGAGACGACGCTCGGCGTAGCGCGCGATGATGACGGCACGCTGGTTGTTCTTCGCGATCTTGCTCTTCTTCGCCATGCTTAGCGCTCCTCACGGAAGTCGACGTGCTTGCGGATCACCGGGTCGTACTTCTTCAGCACGAGACGGTCGGGGTTGTTCCGACGGTTCTTCTTGGTCACGTACGTGAACCCGGTGCCCGCCGTCGAGCGGAGCTTGATGATCGGACGGATGTCCTGACCCTTTTTCGCCATCAGATCTTCTCCCCACGGGCGAGGACGTCCTTGACGACGGACTCGATGCCCCGCGCGTCGATGACCTTGATGCCCTTAGCGCTGACGTTGAGCGTCACGTTGCGACGCAGCGACGGCACGTAGTACGTCTTCTTCTGCACGTTCGGGTCGAAGCGGCGCTTCGTCCGGCGGTGCGAGTGCGAGATGTTGTGACCGAAGCCGGGAACGGCGCCGGTCACCTGGCACACTGCTGCCATGGTTTCCTCCTGAGGTACCGTGCGACCGGACGGCCGCACCCAAGTTCACTTGCCTGGTGCGCACGCGCAGGACCACCGGAGTGGTGCATGCGAGGGGGTTGTGCACACCGCCCAGGCCCGCAGCCCCTGTCGAAGGGGGAACGGACACCACGCGACCGCGGCGTTCGCGACGGTCGGAGGGCTTGGAACAACGGGTCCACCACGCGGACGTGGAGGACCAAGGGAAGAGCTTACGCGAGCTCCGGGCGTGTCGCAAGCGCACGCACCATGAGCTCGCCGAGTTCGCGCGGCGCCGTGAACATCGGCCAGTGTCCGGTCTCGAGTCCGACGATGCTGAGTTCCTCGGTCTCGACGAGTTCCGCGGCCCAGGTCTGGTGGTCGGCCACCATCGTCGCGAGCTCGGTCGCCGGGATCTCGCAGGTGATCACCGTCGCCGGGATCGTGTGGCGGGCGGCGTCGGCGTAGTGGAACCGGTCGGACGGCACGGCGGCCGGCTCCGGGATCGCGCGATGCTCGAAGGACTCCCGCAACGCCGGGGTCATCCCGCGCACCGTGGCCGGCTCCCAGACGTCCCACGACGGCAGCGGCACCACACCGTCCACCACGGGCAGTTCGTCGTTCACGCAGCCGCCGGCGGGACCGGGGAACGTGTCGACGTAGAGCAGGTGTGCGACGAGCGAGGGCCGCTGGTCGGCGGCCATGTACGCGATCGGTCCGGCACCGGAGTGTCCGGCGATCACGACGGGCTCGTCCGGGCTGGCGACGTCGTCCAGGCGCTCCACGAGCGCCGCGACCTGCTCGTCGAGCGTGTCGCCGTCGCGGGTGATCGCCTCGACCGTGTGGCCCGCCTGCAGCAGCACCGGGGCGACGTCGTCCCACGCGCTCGCATCGAGCCAGAACCCGGGGACCAGGATGACGTGCATGGCGCGGACGCTACTCGCCGTCGGCGTCGCCGGTCCGCGGTCCGGCTGCGGCGGCAGATGCCGTGCACACCGCGCACTCGCCGAAGATGTCGACGACGTGGCTGGCGTTCGTGAACCCGTTGGCGGCGGCGACGTCCTGCGCCCACTGCTCGACGGGGTCCGCCTCGATCTCGACGGTCCGGCCGCAGTTCCGGCAGATCAGATGGTGGTGGTGCGCGTCCGTCGTGCACGCCCGGTACAGCGATTCGCCGTCCTGCTGCAACGAGTCGGCGTCACCCTCGGTCGCCAGGTCGGCGAGCGCCCGGTAGACGGTGGCGAGGCCGATGGTCGAGCCCTCGTCACGCAGGTGCTGGTGCAGCGCCTGCGCGCTGACGAACCCCTCGGTGGAGTCGAGGGCACCGCGCACCGCTTCGCGCTGCCACGTGTTCCGCTTGACCTTCTGCACGGCGTTCATGCTGGTGCACCCACCTTCGTTTCGGCTGACGTTCCAGAGCCGGTTCCGGCTCCGGTTCCGGTTCCGTTCGTTCCGGACGGGAGGCCCGGTGTGCCCCCGCCACGCTGGTCGCGGCGGACGACCCGATCGCGTCCACGGCGGTCGCGCCGGGCCCCGACGATCCGGCAGACCACCCAGATCGCGAACGAGATGGTCGTCACGTAGGGGCTGATCGGCAGGCCGCCGCCGAGTGCCAGCAGGATGCCACCGACGACCGACACCACGGCGAACACCGTGGACAGCACCGGCACGACGACCGGGTGCGAGCTGAGCCGCAGTGCCGCGGCAGCCGGGGTGACGAGCAGCGACAGCACGAGCAGGGCGCCGACGATCTGCACCGACACCGCGGTGGCCAGGCCGAGGACGAGCATGAACACGATCGCGAGCGTCCGCACCGGGATGCCGGCGGCCGCGGCCACGTCGGGGTCGACCGACGCGAACATGAGCGGCCGCCAGATGACGAGCAGGGTGGCCACGACGATGGCGGCGATGATGATGAGGAACGTCAGCTGCGGGTTGTCCACCGACACGATCTGGCCGGTGAGCAGCCCGAACTTGTTGGCCGCACGCCCCTTGTAGAGCGCCAGGCACAGGATGCCGAGCCCGAGACCGAACGGCATGAGCACGGCGATGATCGAGTTGCGGTCGCGCGCTCTCGAGCCGAGCACCCCGATGAGCAGCGCCGCGATCACCGACCCGACGAGCGAGCCCGTGACGACGTTGACACCGAGCAGCAGGGACGCGCTCGCTCCGGCGAAGGACAGCTCCGAGATGCCGTGCACCGCGAAGGGCATGTTCCGGGCGACGACGAACGGGCCGATGAGCCCGCCGACGATGCCGAGCACCGCGCCGGCCCAGATCGAGTTCTGCACCAGGGAGACGAGCTCGCCGTAGTCCTGGAACGAGAAGACCGTCGACAGGACGTCCATCAGATCCGCCCTTCGTCCGACGCCGGGGCGTGCGGGTCGACCTCGCCGTGGTGGTGGTCGTGCGCGTCGTTCGCGCCGACGATGACGATGCGGCCCATCGTGCGGACGACGTCGACGGGGGTGCCGTACAGGTCGCTCAGGACGTCGGCACGCAGGACCTCGTCGGGGGAACCGATCCGGAACCGGCCACCGGCGATGTACAGGACACGGTCGACGACGTCGAGGATCGGGTTCACGTCGTGCGTCACGAAGAGCACGGCTGCATCGTGCTGCCGACGCTGCCGGTCGATGAGCTCGGTGACGCCGCGCTGGTGCCGCAGGTCGAGCGAGATGAGGGGCTCGTCGCACAGCAGCAGTGCCGGGTCGGCGGCGATGGCCTGACCGACGCGGGTGCGCTGCTGCTCGCCGCCGGACAGCTCGGCCACCGGGGCGTCCGCGAACGCGGTGGCGCCGACCTCGTCGAGGATCCGGTCGATGCGGGCGCGGTCGGCCTTCGACGTCGGCAGGACGCCCCACCGGTGCCCCGTCACGCCCTGCGCGATCATGTCCCGCGCGCGCAGGGGGGTGCCGGCCTCCATGAGCCGCTGCTGCGGGATGTAGCCGATCTTCCGGTGCCCACGACGGACGGGCTGGCCGAGGAACGACATTGTGCCGCTCGTCAGGCGCTGCTGCCCGAGCACCGTGCGCAGGAGCGAGGTCTTCCCGGCGCCGTTCGGGCCGAGGACCGCGACGAACTCCCCCGGCGCGATGTCCAGGTCCAGGTGTCCCCAGAGCTTCCGTTCGCCGAAGGACAGCCCGGCGTCGCGCAGGGCCAGGACCGGACGGGCCGCAGCCCGGTCGTCCACCGAGGTGGTCGCCGGGCTGTCGGTCGTCGCTGCTGCGGTCGAGGTCGTCACTTCTGGAGCGCCGCCTGCACCGCGTCGATGTTCGCCTGCTGCCACGAGACGTAATCCTGCCCCTTGGGGAGCGTCTCCGTGACACCGACCACCGGGACGTCGTTCTGGTCGGCGGCCTTCTTGACCTGTTCGGTCTCGGCACTCGAGGTCTGGTCGTTGTAGGCGAGCAGCGCCACGCTCTTGCCACTGAACAGCGCGAGGGTGTCCTTGAGGGCTGCCGGCGGGACGTCGTCGCCCTCCTCGATCGCCTCGGAGAACGCTTCGGGGGTGACGTTGTCGAGACCGATCGCGTCGAAGAGGTAGCCCGGCACCGGCTCGGTGTACGCCACCTTCTCGCCGTCGTACGTCTTCTTCAGGTCGGCGGTCTGGGACTCGAGGCCCTCGAGTTTCGTCGTGAGCGCGTCGGCGTTCTGCTCGAACGTGGTCTTGTCGCCCGCGTCGAGCGCGGACAGGCGCTTCGTGACGTCGTCGACCAGCTTCACCATCGTCGGGTAGCTGTAGAACACGTGCTCGTTGAACTCGGCGTCGCCACCCTTGTCCAAGCCCGAGAGCTTCACGACGTTGATGGTGTCGGCCTTGGTGTCCGAGGCGTCGGCGAGCGTGGTCATGAAGTCGTCGTACCCGCCGCCGTTCTCGATGAGCAGGTCGGCCTTCGACACCGCGAGCTGGGTGCGGGCGCTCGACTCGAACGAGTGCGGGTCCTGCGAGGGGTCGTTCAGGACGCTCGTGACCGACACCTGGTCGCCGCCGATCGACTGGACGATCGAGCCGTAGACGTTGGTCGAGGCGACGACGGCGATCTTCCCGTCGCTACTGGCGTTGCCCGAGGCCGAGGAGGTCGCGCAGCCCGTCAGGGCGAGCGCGGCGGCGCCGGCGACGAGCGGGAGGGCGAGGAGGCGGTTGTGCATGCTCCGACGGTAGCGCTTGCTGATAACGATTGTCAAAACCGGTATCAGCGCTTTGGTGGTGACGACAGACGGACAGGAGGCGCGGTGCCAGCTGGCACCGCCTCCCTCGCAGGCTCGGTCGGCGCGCCCCGCGCAACGCTTCGCGTTGCCGCTGAGCGGGGCGCGCCTGTCCGTCACGTGGTGACGTCTACGGCTTGGTGGCCGCGTCGATCGTGTTCTCGGCGATCGTGTCCTCTTCACGCCCGGGCGTGCGGAGGTTCCACTTCTTGATCACGAAACTGAACAGGAAGTAGTACACGACCGCGTAGCCGAGGCCGATCGGGATGAGCCAGATCGCTCCGTCCGCCTTGCCGAAGTTCAGCACGTAGTCGATCGCACCGGCCGAGAACGAGAACCCGTCGTGGATCCCGAGGGCGTTGACCAGCGCCAGCGAGGTCCCGGTGAGCACCGCGTGGATGATGTACAGCGGGAACGCCACGAACATGAACGAGTACTCGAGCGGCTCGGTGATGCCGGTCACGAACGAGGTCAGGGCGGCCGAGAGCATGATGCCGCCGACGAGCTTGCGGTTCTGCGGCTTGGCGTTGCGCCAGATGGCGAGCGCACCGGCCGGTAGCGCGAACATCATGATGGGGAAGAACCCGGCCTGGAAGATGCCAGCGGTCGGGTCACCGGCGAGGAAGCGCGCGATGTCGCCGTGGTAGGTGACCCCGCCCGAAGTGAAGCTGCCGAGCTGGAACCACGGGAAGAAGTTGAGCAGCTGGTGCAGCCCGATCGGGATGAGCATGCGGTTGACGAACCCGAAGATGCCGCCACCGATGACGGCGTTGTCGGCCACGGCCTGGCCGGCGGCGGTCAGCGCGATGTCGAAGTAGCGGTACACGAAGGACATCAGGACGGCGATGACCAGACCAGCGACCGCGGTCAGGATCGGGACGAGGCGACGGCCGGAGAAGAACCCGAGGAAGTCGGGCATCTTCGTGCGGTGGAACTTCTCCCACATGACCGCCGAGACGAGGCCCATCACGATGCCGCCGAGGACACCGAAGTTGATGGTGGCCTGGTCGCCGTTGGCGTCCTTCACCCCGGCAAGGACGATCGGCGACATCGCCGCGAACACCTGGTACATGACCATGTAGCCGACGACGGCCGCGAGCGCGGTCGTGCCGTCCGACTTCTTCGCCCACCCGATCGCGATGCCGACCGCGAAGAGCAGCGGCAGCCAGGTGAACACACCGTTGCCTGCGGCGGCGATGATCGTCGCGCCCTGCTCGAAGCCGGGGATCGCGCCGAGCATGTCGGACTGGCCGAGGCGCAGCAGGATGCCCGCGGCGGGCATGACCGCGATCGGCAGGAGCAGGCTCCGTCCGAGGCGCTGAGCTTGCGCGAACAGCCGGGACTGCTTCTTCGGCTTCTTCTTCTCCGGCACGTCCGTGGCAGTGGTGGCGCTCATCGGAGGTCCTCTCGTCATTGGGTGGAGCTGTCGGGGTGAGTTGAGTCGTGCAGCCAGCGCAGGTAACCTCGGCGGTGTCGCCAGGTCCGGTCCTGTCCGGTCATGACCAGTTCCGTAGTCTGAACCGAGACCGGTCCCGTGTCAACCTGGTACGAAAACCCTTAACGAGGAGGAAACGATGGCCGACATCAAGGCAGCCGACATCATCGCCGCGCTCGGCGGTGCCGACAACATCGAAGAGGTCGAGGGCTGCATCACGCGCCTCCGTGTCGAGGTGGAGGACGGCGACCTCGTCGACAAGGCCGCGCTGCAGGCTGCGGGCGCCCAGGCCGTCGTCGGCGGCGGCACCGGCTGGCAGGTCATCGTCGGCACCATCGCCGACAACCTCGCGCAGGACATCCAGGACGAACTGTGACGGCGGTCCGCACGCCGTTCGCCGGCCCGGTCGTCGCCCTCGCTGACGTGCCGGACCCGGTGTTCGCCGGCCAGCTCGTCGGCGCCGGTGTGGCCGTGGACCCGACGGGCGTCGAGGGCGCGGTCACCGCGGTGGCCCCGGTCGACGGCACCATCGTGAAGCTGCACCCGCACGCGTTCGCGCTGCAGGGCTCGGCGGGCACGGACGTCCTCGTGCACGTCGGCATCGACACCGTGAAGCTGTCGGGCGAGGGCTTCGAGCTCCTCGCCACCGAGGGCTCGACGGTCACGGCCGGCGACCCCGTCGTCCGGTTCACCCCGTCGGTGATCTCGGCCGCCGGCTACTCGCCGATCTGCCCCGTCGTGGTGCTCGGCTCCGCGCCGGACACCGTCGACCAGGGCACGGTGGGCACCTCGGTGCTCGACGGCGACACCCTGTTCGAGGTCTGACCCGGGCGCACCCCGGTTCTTCCTTGCCGAAGCGACTCTGTGCTGCGGAACGTTCGCAGCACAGAGTCGCTTTCGCGTTCGTGCCGGACTACGCGACCGCCGGGGTCGCGGTGACCTCCATCTGCACCCGGTAGCGGTCCGAGCGGTACCAGCTGCGGGTGTGCTCCACGGGGCGCTCCCCCGCGTACGACACCCGGTCGAACTCGAGCACCGGGGCCCCGGTCTTCGTGCCGAGCAGGGTCGCGACGTCGTCGGCGGCCGGGTTCGCGGCCACCGTCTGCTGTGCCCGGTCGATCGGCGTGCCGTACTCGTTCGCGATGATCGAGTACACCGACCCGGACAGGTCGTGGTCGAGCAGCCCCGGGAACGCATCGGCCACGAGCCAGGCGTCGTCGATCGACACCGGAGCGCCGTCCGCCATCCGGAGTCGCTTCACGTGGAAGGCCGACACCTCGGCGTCGAGCCGCAGCGCCGCCACGGTGTCACTCGGCGGCACACGTTCCTCGCGCACCAGGACCACCGTGGTCGGGACGTGGCCCATCGCGCGCATCTCCTCGGTGAACGAGGCGAGGTGCAGCGTCGACTGCACGGGGCGGTGCGCCACGAAGGTGCCCTTGCCGCGCACACGCTCGAGGTAGCCCTCGTTGACGAGCTGCCCGAGTGCCTCGCGCACGGTGATCCGTGAGACGCCGTACTCGGCGATGAGCTGGCGTTCGGACGGGATCGCGGCGCCGGGGGCCAGACGGGCGGTAGCGAGGTCGAGCAGGATGCGCCGCAGCTGCTGGTGCTTCGGTTCGGCACCCTCGGTGATGCGGCTCGTCATGCGTCCCTCGTGCTCCGTTGCTGGTCCTGGGTGGTGGTCATGCGCGGACATGACCAGTTCCCATCACAGTAGCGAGTCGACCTCGGAACGCCAACGTGCGTGACGTTCCGCGTGGACCGGCGGGAGGGTTCAGGCGTTGCGGACGAGCCAGGCGAACTGTTCGTCGGAGAGCAGCCGGTCGGTCCAGACCTGCCCCTCGACCCCCGCGGCGGACGACGTCTGCACCCCGGGAGCCCCCTGCCACACGAGTGACAGCCCGGCACGACGGAGCACCGCGGCGGACGCGGGGTTGTTCGTGAGCACGCGACCCGTCACGGGGACGTCCGGCGCGGTCTCGCCGGCGGCTCGCACGGCAGCGAGGGCGATCTCGGACGCGAAGCCCTGCCCCCAGGCCGCGGGAGCCAACCGGTACCCGAGGTTCCAGACCCCACCGGCGGTCATGTCGACCCCGCCGACCCCGACGAACGCGTGGTCTGCAGCCGTGCGGACGGCCCACGAACCGAGTCCGTGTCGGGCCCGACCACCGATCTTCCGCTGCACCAGGTCCACGCTCGAGCTCCGGGCGACGTGCCGTCCGCTCGGCAGGTGCTGCCAGGTGCGGGCGTCGGCGAACACCGCGTGCACGTCGTCGATGTCGGCCGGCGTGAGCGGGGTGAGCAGGAGGCGATCCGTTCGGATCTCCTGCGAGGGGGTCAGGAGCTGGTGGACCATGCCCCGATCATCCCCCGCACCACCGACATCCGTGTGAACACCACGCGACGATTGCGGAAGGCCACACGCACTCAGTCGAGCAGGAGCGCCGGCTCCTCGAGCACCGAGGCCACGTCGTGCACGAACCGCGACGCCACGTCGCCGTCGACGACGCGGTGGTCGAACGAGGCGCCGATGGTCGTCACCATGCGCGAGCGGACCTCGCCGTCGACGACCCACGGCTTCGGCTTGATCGTGCCCATTGCGACGATGGCGACCTCGCCCGGGTTGAGGATGGGGGTTCCGGTGTCCATGCCGAACACGCCGATGTTCGTGATCGAGACGGTGCCATTCGCCATCTGCTTCGGCGTCGTCTTGCCGTCACGGGCGGTGAGGGTGAGCTCCTCGAGCGCCTGCGCCAGCTCGAGCAGCGACATGTCCTGCGCGTCCTTGATGTTCGGCACGATGAGCCCACGAGGAGTCGCCGCGGCGATGCCGAGGTTCACGAAGTGGTGGACGATGATCTCGCGGTCGGTCCAGGTCGAGTTCACCGAACGGTTGCGGCGGACGGCCCAGATGACCGCCTTCGCGACGATGAGCAGCGGCGAGACCTTGACGCCGGCGAACGTCGGCGAGGCCTTGAGGCGCTTGACGAACTCCATCGTGTGGGTCGCGTCGACGTCGACGAACAGCGACACGTGCGGTGCGGTGAACGCCGAGGTGGTCATCGCGGTCGCGATGGCCTTGCGGACGCCCTTGACCGGGATCGTCTCGCTGCGCACCTCGCCCCACTCGGGCGTCTCGATGTTGCGGAAGACGCTGGCCTGCTTCGCGTGCCGGATGACGTCGTCGCGGGTGACCTCGCCGGCGAACCCGGTCGCGACGATCTCGGTCAGTTCGACACCGAGATCCTTCGCGAGCTTCCGGATCGGCGGCTTCGCGAGCACGTTGGTCGCGAGGGTCTGCTTCCGCGCGGGCGCGGAGGCCAGACCGGCGATCGCCTCGGCTGTGGTGTCCTCACCGGGATCGCTGGCCGCTTCGGCCGCTGCTTGCGCATCCACACTGGAGGCACGGCTCGCCTCGGCCGCCAGGGCTGCGGCCCGGCGGGCGCCCGGCTTGCGACGGGACGGCGACGAGGTCGCTGAGCCGTAGCCGACGAGGACGGCGCCGGAGGACTCGTCCGTCCCGACGACGGAGGCGCCGTCGGCGACGGGCTGCACCGGTGCTGCCGGTGCAGCCGTGGGCGCGGCAGCGACGACGGGAGCAGGTGCAGCAGCAGGTGCCGGGGCCGCCACGGGGGCGGGCTGGGTCTGCGCGACCGGAGCCACCGGGGCGGGCGCTGCCGGCGGGGTCGGGGCGACCACGGGCGAGGTCGGGACGCTGTCGGCGACCGGTGCCGGGCCTCCCGGCCGAACCGCCGGCGCCGCCGGAGCCGCGACCGGCGCACCGGACGCGACCGACGCGTCGGACTCGACACGGATGATCGGCTTGCCGACCTCGACCGTGTCACCCTCCGACACGAGCAGCCCGGTGACGGTTCCGGCGAACGGCGACGGCAGCTCGACGAGCGACTTCGCGGTCTCGATCTCGACCAGGACCTGGTCGACGGTGATCTCGTCCCCGATCGCGACGCGCCACTGCACGATCTCGGCCTCGGTGAGGCCTTCGCCCACGTCGGGCAGGGGGAATTCGGCGACGGCCACTTACGGCTCCTTCGGCGTTCGGACGAGTTGGGTCAGTCGAGCTGGATCAGTATGCGAGGGCGCGGTCGACGGCCTCGAGGACGCGGTCGGCGTCCGGCAGGTGCAGGTGCTCCAGCTTCGAGACCGGGAACGGGATGTCGAACCCGGACACCCGCAGCGGCGGCGCCTGCATCGTGTAGAACGCCTTCTCGGCGACGGTGGCGGCGATCTCGCTGCCGACACTGACGAAGCCGGACGCCTCTTGCGCGATGACGAGGCGACCGGTCTTGCGGACCGAGGTGAGGATCGGGTCCCAGTCGATGGGCGAGATCGAGCGGAGGTCGATGACCTCGCAGCTCGTGCCCTCGGACTCGGCGAGCTCGGCGGCCTGCATGAGGGTCGCGACCATCGCACCGTGGCCGACGAGGGTGACCTCGGTGCCGGTGCGTGCCACACGCGTGGTGTGCATCGGGACGTGCCCGTCGACGAGGTCGACCTGGCCCTTGGGCCAGTAGCGCGACTTCGGCTCGAGGAAGACGACCGGGTCCTTCGAGGCGATGGCCTCTTGGATCATCCAGTAGGCGTCGTTCGGGGTGCTCGGGCTGACCACGCGCAGACCGGGGGTGTGCGCGAAGTACGCCTCGGGCGACTCCTGGTGGTGCTCCACGGCGCCGATGTGGCCGCCGTAGGGGATGCGGATGACGACGGGCAGCGACATGTGCGCCGGCAGCCGGTTCGCCATCTTCGCGAGCTGCGAGGTGATCTGGTCGAAGCCGGGCCACACGAAGCCGTCGAACTGGATCTCGACGACCGGGCGGTAGCCGCGCAGGGCGAGGCCGATCGCGGTGCCGATGATGCCGGCCTCGGCGAGCGGGGTGTCCCGCACGCGCTCGGGGCCGAACCGGTCCTGCAGGCCCTCGGTGATGCGGAAGACGCCGCCGAGCTGGCCGATGTCCTCGCCCATCAGCAGGACCTTGTCGTCCGCCTGCATCGCCGCGGCGAGCCCGGCGTTGAGGGCCTTCGCCATCGGCAGGGTCGGGGTGGGGTCGCTCGGGACCTCGCCGGCGCCCGGGTGGGAGCGCAGCGTGTAGTCGAAGAGCTGCTCGGTGGTGCTCATGCGTGGGCGCCCCCTTCGAAGCCGGCCTCGTACTGTTCGAGCCAGGCCTTCTGCTCGGCGACCAGCGGGTGCGGCTCGCGGTAGACGTTGTCGAACATGACGTCGACGGACGGCGGGGTCAGCGCCACGGTGCGGCGGCGGACGTCGGCGGCGATGTCCTCGCCCTCTTCGTCGAACGCGGCGAACTGCTCGTCCGTCGCGCCCTTCGAGCGCAGGTACGCCTCGGAGCGGACGATCGGGTCGCGGCGGACCCAGTCCTCGAGCTCGCCGTCCGCGCGGTAGCGGCTCGGGTCGTCCGAGCTGGTGTGCGCACCGATGCGGTAGGTGTCGGCCTCGATGAAGGCCGGACCCTGGCCGCTGCGGGCGTGGTCGGTGGCGACGACCGAGGCCGTGTACGAGGCGAGGATGTCGTTGCCGTCGATCAGCACGCTCGGGATCCCGAAGCCGCGGGGACGGTCGACGAGCGGCGTCGGCGACTGCACCGACACCGGTACCGAGATGGCCCAGTGGTTGTTCTGCAGGAAGAAGACGACGGGGGCCTTGGTCGACGCCGAGAACACGTACGCCTCGTTCACGTCGCCCTGGCTCGTCGCGCCGTCGCCGAAGTAGACGATGGAGCACGCGTCACGGTCGGGGTCGCCCGTGCCGACGTCGCCGTCGAGCTTCTGGCCGAGCGCGTAGCCCGTGGCGTGCAGGGTCTGCGAGCCGATCACCAGGGTGGAGATGTGCGTGTTGCCGCGCTGGTCCGGGTCCCATCCACCGTGGGTCTGCCCGCGGTACATCGCGATGATCTCCATCGGCTCGACACCGCGCTGCATCGTGACGGCGTGCTCGCGGTACGAGGGGAAGACGTGGTCCTGGGCGCGCAGGGCGAACGCGGAACCGGTCTGCGCCGCTTCCTGCCCGTGACTGGGCACCCAGAGGCCGAGCTGGCCGGTGCGCTGCAGGTTGTGGCCGGCGTGGTCGAACCGTCGGGTGAGGACCATGCGGCGGTGCATCGCCAGCAGGGTCTCGTCGGGGATCGCCCGCGCGGCGGCGGCGAACTCGGCGTTCTCGTCGGACTCCACGAACCGACCCTCGGGGTCGAGGAGCCGGACGGTGGTCGTCGCGGGAGCCGCGGCGCGGAATGACATGCGGGCCAGCGTAGCGGCAGGCATCAGTCGGCCACCTGGAGGTCCCCCACAAGCGAGCGGGCCGTTTCGAGGAGCGTTTCCACAGCCTCGTGCTCGCCGATCGAGATGCGGATGCCCTCCGGCGGGAAGGCCCGCACGATGATGCCGGCCTCCTCGAAGGCGGCGACCGCAGCGACCGTGCGGTCCCCCGTCGGCAGCCAGACGAAGTTGCCCTGGGCGTCCGGCACGGCCCACCCCTGCTCGCGGAGCTCGGTGACGATGCGGTCCCGCAGCGCGGCGATCTCGGAGACCCGCTCGAGCAGTTCGCCCTCGCGTTCCAGGCTGGCCAGTGCGGCCGCCTGCCCCTGGGCCGTGACGGAGAGGGGGATCGCGCACGCGCGGACCGCCTCGAGCACGTACACCGGGCCGAGGGCGTAGCCGACGCGCAGCCCGGCGAGACCGTACGCCTTCGAGAATGTCCGGAGGACGACCAGGTTCGGGTAGCGGGCCAGCAACGGGTGTCCGTGCACGGCGGCCTCGTCGGTGGCGAACTCGGCGTATGCCTCGTCGAGCACGACCAGCACGGACTGCGGCACCGCGGCCATGAAGGACGCGAACTCGGACTCGGTCACGATCGGGCCGGTCGGGTTGTTCGGCGTGCACACGATCACCATGCGGGTGCGGTCGGTGACGGCGGCGGCCATCGCGTCGAGGTCGTGGCCGCCGTCCGGCCGGTTCGGCACCTGCACGCTCGTGGCACCCGCGACGGTGACGACGCCGGGGTAGGCCTCGAACGACCGCCAGGCGTAGACGATCTCGTCGCCCGGGCCGGAGGTCGCGCGGGCGAGCTCGTGCAGGATCGCGACGCTGCCGGGTGCGACGTGCACCTCGTCGGCGGTCAGTCCGAAGCGGTTCGCGAGCGCGGCACGGACGGCCAGGGCGGTGGCGTCCGGGTAGCGGTTGAACGCGGTCTGCGCCTGCACGGCCTGGACCACCCCGGGGAGCGGTGGGAACGGGTTCTCGTTGCTGGACAGCTTGAAGGCGTCGTCGGCGGCCTGGCATCCCTGCTTGTAGGCGGGGAGGACGGCGATCTCGGGCCGGATGTGCACACGCTCGTCAGTCACCTGCACAGGCTAACCCGCGGCCGTGCGGGCAGTGTCGGTGACTGCGCGGGTGTCGGAGGGCATCATGGGTGCATGCGATTCCTCGTCCGCCTCGTCGTCAACGCCGTGGCCCTCTGGCTCACCACGCTCATCGTCAGCGGCGTCTCCGTCACCGCGTTCGGCGACGGCGGGACCACGGCGACCGTGCTCACCTACCTGCTCGTGGCCTTCGTGTTCGGGCTCGTCAACGCCGTGATCGGCACGCTGATCCGGATCGTGGCGTTCCCGATCTACATCCTGACCCTCGGGCTCATCTCCTTCATCGTGAACGCGATCCTGCTGCTCATCGTCGCGGGCATCTCGGACGCGTTCGGCTTCGGGCTCGAGGTCGAGTCGTTCGGCTGGGGCATCGTCGGCGCCTTCGTGCTCGCCGTCTTCGCCTGGCTGATCGGGCTGTTCGTCCGTCCGGTGCTGAACCGCCAGCGGGCGTGACGCGGACGGACCTCGCGGAGGAACCCTCCCTGCGTCATGATGTGACCATGGCCCCGGACGTCGACGCCCCGTTCCGCGTCTCGTTCGTCTGCAGTGGCAACATCTGCCGGTCCCCGATGGCCGGCGTCGTCTTCGCGCAGATCGCCGCGGACGCCGGGCTCGCCGAGCGCTTCCACGTCGAGTCGGCCGGCACCGGTGACTGGCACGTCGGCGAACCGGCCGACGAGCGCACGATCGCAGCCCTCGCGGCACGCGGATACGATGGCAGCAGGCATCGCGCCCGTCAGTTCGACCCGGACCGGTTCCCGGACCTCGATCTGGTGGTCGCACTCGACCGCTCCCACGAACGCGTCCTGCGATCGTGGGCACCGACCATGGACGACTCCGCCAAGGTGACGCTCCTGCTGCGGTACGACGACGCCTGGCCCCAGCAGACCGACGTGCCGGACCCGTACTACGCGGACCGGCACGAGTTCGACCGAGTGCTCTCGACCGTCGAACGGGCCTGCCGGGCGCTCTTCCACCAGCTCGAGCCGGCCGTCCGTCAGGGAGCCCCATGACCCCCCTTCCCCCGCAGCCGATCAGCCCGCTCGACGGGCGCTACTACCCGATCGTGCACACGGTGGGCGAGCACCTCTCCGAGGCCGGGCTCAACCGCGCGCGCATCGTGGTCGAGGTCGAGTGGCTGGTCTTCCTGACCGACCACGCGATGTTCACCACCTCGCCGCTCAGCGTCGACGACAAGGCCGCGCTCCGGCGCATCGTGGAGACCTTCGGCCACGACCAGATCGCCGAACTCGCCGAGATCGAGGCGACGACCCGCCACGACGTCAAGGCCGTCGAGTACTTCGTCCGCCGCCGGCTCTCGGAGCTCGGGCTGGACGCGATCGCCGAGCTGACCCACTTCGCCGCCACGAGCGAGGACGTCAACAACCTGTCGTACGCCCTGACCGTGCGCGACACCGTCGACCAGGTCTGGCTGCCGGCGTACCGTGCCGTGCTCGAGAAGCTGCGGACGCTCGCCGTCGAGCTGCGCGCCGTCCCGATGCTCTCCCACACGCACGGGCAGCCCGCGACCCCGTCGACGCTCGGCAAGGAGCTCGCGGTCGTCGTCTACCGGCTCGAGCGCGTCCTGGCCCAGATCGAGGGCGGCGAGTACCTCGGCAAGTTCTCCGGCGCGACCGGCACCTTCTCGGCCCACCTCGCCGCCGACCCCGAGGCCGACTGGCCGACGCTGTCGCGCGAGTTCGTCGAGGGCCTCGGACTCACCTGGAACCCGCTCACCACGCAGATCGAGTCGCACGACTGGCAGGCCGAGCTGTACGACCGGATCCGGCACGCCAACCGCATCCTGCACAACCTGGCGACCGACGTGTGGACCTACATCTCGATGGGGTACTTCACGCAGATCCCGGTCGCCGGTGCCACCGGGTCGTCGACGATGCCGCACAAGATCAACCCGATCAAGTTCGAGAACGCCGAGGCGAACCTCGAGATCTCGTCGGCGCTGTTCTCCACCCTGTCCGAGACCCTGGTGACGAGCCGCCTGCAGCGCGACCTGACCGACTCCACCACGCAGCGGAACATCGGCGTCGCGTTCGGGCACTCGCTGCTCGCGCTCGACAACCTGCGCCGCGGCCTGGGCGAGATCTCGGTGAACGAGGCCAAGCTCGCCGACGACCTCGACCACAACTGGGAGGTCCTCGCCGAGGCGATCCAGACGGTCATCCGTGCCGAGGTCACCGCCGGGCAGTCGAACATCGAGGACCCCTACGCGATGCTCAAGGACCTCACCCGCGGCAAGCGGGTGACCCAGCAGGACCTCATCGTGTTCGTGAACGGTCTGGACATCTCGGACGGTGCGAAGGCCCGGCTGACGAACCTGACGCCGGCGACGTACACGGGCCTGGCGGACGAGCTGGTCGACCACCTCGACGTCTGACGCTGTTCACCTGCACGATGTGAACACTGTGCTCCAAAGGGGTGCGGAATCCTCATGAAGTCGGTAGGTTCGTTCCGCTGAGCATCGTCTCAGCACGGGGGCGTCACAGAGGACGACCCCTGTCCTCTGACCGGATGGATCTCCACACCGTGCTTCGTTCCCGCATCACCGCGGCCGCCGTCGGCGCCACCGTGCTCGGCGTCACCGCTGCGCTCGTCCCCACCGTCTCCACCGCCGACGTGTCCGACGGCGCCGCTTCGGCCGTCGTCACCTGGACCGACTCGGCCGCCGACTTCACGGCGGCGCCCGAGGGCGAGTTCCCGCTGACCGACCAGTGGTACTGGGCGGCACTGTCCGACCCGACCGCCGGCGGGAAGATCACCGACTTCGCCACGCTCGACGAGGACGGCGTCTCGGTCTCCGAGGGCGAGGGCGTCGGCCTGGTCCGCGGTCTCAACAACCCGGTCGCCCCGAGCAACCTCGGCGCGCTCGTCGCCGGTGCCGGCGCCGAGACCACCGGCGCGACCACCTTCGGTCTCGCCATCCAGGAGGGCGGTGACACCAGCGCGCAGACCGTCGTCTTCGCCGCGGGCGACGGCGACGCCGGCCTCAGCGGTACCTCGACCAAGTGGATCGACCCCAGCACCGGGACCACCGAGTCGACCGCGGACCTCGCTGCAGACCTGAAGGCGGCTGACGCCGAGGTCGTCGGCTACGTCGTCTACGTCGGCATCGACATCACCGCCGAGGTCCCCGCACCGCCCGCGACCGACGAGCCGACCGAGACGCCCGCTCCGACCGAGACGCCCGCCCCGACCGAGACGCCGGCTCCGACCGAGACGCCCGTCCCGACGGACGAGCCCACGGTCGAGCCGACGGATGAGCCGACCACGGCCCCGACCACCCCGGTCGAGGAAGCCCCCGGCGGCGAGCTGAAGAGCCTCGCCTCGCCGCTCGAGTCCGACGCCCAGGCCCTCGCCGCCGACGCCAGCGGTTCGATCTCGGCCCTGCGCATCGACGACACCACGACGTACTTCACGCCGCAGCCCACCGCGGCAGCACGTCTGCTCACCACCTCCGCCACGCTGACCGAGGCCACCACCACCGGTGTCCGCGTGCAGGGCTCGGGCTTCGCCCCGAACGAGGTCGTCACCGCTGCCGTCGGCGACGCAGCCGACGCCGTCGCGATCCCCGGCGTCCAGTTCCGCGCCGACGCTGACGGCAACGTCTCCGGGACCATCGTCCTGCCCGCCGACCTCGTCGACTCGGCCGGCACCTACGTGCTCGGTCTCGTCGGCCTGTCGTCGGGGCAGACGGCCGCGACGACGCTCACCGTGACGGCTGACGCCGCCACGGCGCCGGTCGCCGTGCCGGTGCCCGGAACGGCGACCTTCACGGGCTGATCTTGCCGATCCTCCCGACCGAGCCACGGCGGCGCGCGACACTGATCGCCGCCGCCGTGGCCGTCGTCTGCGCCGGGGCGGTGGCGTTCGTCGCCTTCGGCCCCCTGTCGGCGGCCCCCGCGCCGACCCCGACACGGTCCGTCGCCGCGAGCGCGACGCCGACCCCCACGGCGACACCGGGCCCGACGCGCTCCGCAGGCCCCACCGATGCGGTCGACGCGCCCGCGAGCACGACCGTCGCGGCCGTCCGCGGTGACAGCGTGCCGGTCAGCCGTACGCCCGGCGGCGCGGCCACGACCACCCTGTCGAACCCGCAGCAGTCCGGCGCACCACTCGTCTTCCGTGTGGTCGACCAGCGGGACGGCTGGGCGCAGGTACAGCTCGCACAGCGTCCGAACGGCAGCACCGGGTGGGTCCCGACGAGCGCGGTCACCCTCACCGAGGACCCGTACGCCATCGTGGTCACCCGCGCGGAGAACACGCTCGACCTGTACAAGGACGGCAAGGTCGTCGACAGCTACCCCGTCGCGACCGGCACCGGCGGCACCCCGTCGCCGACCGGCCGCTTCGCCCTGACCGAGCTGCTCGCCCCGACGAACAGCGGCTACGGCCCGTACGCGTACGGCACGACGGCGTTCTCGGACGTCCTCAACTCGTTCGGCGGCGGCCCGGGCCAGATCGGTCTGCACGGCACCGACGACAGCTCGAGCATCGGGACCGCTGCCTCGCACGGCTGCATCCGCATGCACAACGCCGACATCAGCGCCCTGGCCGAGCTCCTGCCGCTCGGCACACCGTTCCAGGTGCGCTGAGCGCGTTTCCGCGCACGAAGCGGGTCTGCCGTGGCGCACACCCGGACTGGAGGCACGGCGTGCGCCCGGCAGTGGGCGCGACCGTCTCAGGTGGTGACGTCCAGGGCCTCGGCGACCAGCGCCTCCAGGACGGTGCGCACCACGGGGCGGACCGCACGGTCGGGGCGGACCAGCGCCTCGATCCGGCGCCCCGCACGCACGTCGGCCAGCTCGGCCAGGTGGAACCGGCCGGACGCCCGGGTGCCCGAGGTGTACCGCGGCACGAGCGCGACGCCGTGGCCCGCTGCGACCAGGTTCTCGATGACGGGCAGGTGGATCGTCCGGAAGGCGACGCTCGGCGGGGCGTCCGACGCCGCCGCCATCGCCTGCAGGACCCGGTCGATCGGGTAGCCCTCGGGCACGCCGATCCAGGTCTCGCCGACGACCTCGTCGATCCCGACCCGCTCGCGACCGGCGAGCCGGTGCCCCGGCGGCACCGCGACGTCGAGCGGTTCGCGCAGGAGCGGCACCGTCTCGACCGATCCCTGGTCCGCCAGCCGCACCCCGTCCGACCGGTGTCCGACGACGACGTCGTGGTCGGCGGCCAGGGGTGCGAACTCCCCCTCGCTGACGTCCACGTCGACGAGGGCCAACTCGATGCCGGGGTGCGCGCGCATCCGGGTGAGGACTCCGGGCAGCAGCAGTTCGGCCACCGACGGGAAGATCGCGAGGTCGACGCGGCCCGTCGCGCCACCCAGGTACTCCTGCCACGCGGCGTCGACCCGGGCGATCGCCGTGGCGACGCCGGCCGACAGGCCGGCCAGCACCTCGCCGTGGGCGGTGAGCCGGACGCCGCGTCCGATGCGCTCGACGAGCGGAACGCCCACCTGCCGCTGCAGCGTCTGCAGTTGCTGCGACACCGCGCTGGGCGTGCGGTGCGTGGCCTCGGCGACGGCGGTGACGCTGCCGCGCTCGGCGAGTTCGCGGAGGACGGCGAGCAGGTGCACGTCGAAGTCGACCATGCAGGGAGGCTACAACGTCGGTTGCGAACAATTCGCTGGTCCTACACCTTCGGAGCCACCACGATCGGAGCATGACCAACCGTGACCGCCTCCTCGCCCTGGTCGTCGCCGTCGTCTGGGGCCTGAACTTCCCCGCGACCGCGCTCGCCCTCGAGCACTTCCCGCCGTTCCTGCTCGCGGCCCTGCGGTTCACGATCCTGGCGATCCCGACGCTGCTGTTCGTGCCGCGGCCGAAGATCCCGTTCGGGCGGCTGCTGCTCGTCGGGTTCGGGCTCGGGGTGCTGCAGTTCTCGTTCCTGTACCTGAGCATGGCATCGGGGATGCCGTCCGGGCTCGCCTCGCTCGTGCTGCAGGCCTCGGCGCCGTTCACGGTGGTGCTCGCCGGCGTGTTCCTGCGCGAACGGCTCACCGGACGACAGGTCATCGGCGTGACGATCGCGGTCGCCGCCCTCGGCCTGATCGCCCTGCACCGGTCGCAGACGGCGGCCCTGCTGCCGGTGGTGCTGGCGCTGTGCGGTGCCCTCGGGTGGGCGATCGGCAACGTCGCGACACGACGAGCCGGAGCCGCGAACCCGCTGCACCTGACGCTCTGGTGGTCGGTCGTGCCGCCGATCCCGATGGCCGTGCTGTCGTTCGTGGTCGAGGGGCCGGACCGCATCGGTGCCGCACTCGGCACGGCCTTCACCGCGGACGCCCTGCCAGCGGACCTCGGCCTGCTCTACATCGTGCTGGTCGCGACCCTGGTCGGCTACGGGATCTGGTCGCGGCTGATGGCGACCTACCCGTCGAGCACGGTCGCCCCGTTCTCGATGCTCGTGCCGGTCGTCGGCGTGCTCGCATCGTGGGCGGCCTTCGGCGAGGTGCCCGACCTGGTCGAGGTGCTCGCCGGCGCCGTCGTGGTCGGGGCGGTGCTGTGGTCGTCGCGACCGGCGCGCGCGTCGCGACCGGCACGCGCGTCGGGTCCGTCGCACTCGTCGCCTTCCGAGGTCCCGGTGCCGACGCCGGTCGACGGAGTCCCGGTGCCGGTGCTCAGCCCCGGTGCTGGCGACGCTCCGCGATGATCCCGGCGAGCGCACCGCGCAGGTGCGGGTAGCGGAACTCGTAACCCGCCTGGGTCAACCGCGTCGGCACCACCCACCGGCTCTTGAGCACCAGTTCGGTCTCGGTGCGGATCGCGAAGGAGCCGACCTCGAGCATCCACCGCGGCGTCGGCAGTCCGAACCGGCGGCCCACGGCGTCGCGGATCGTCGCCATCACGGTCCGGTTGTCGGACGGGTTCGGGCTCGACACGTTCACCGGCCCCTCGAGCTCCGGGTGGTCGCGGACGAACCGGATCGAGCCGAGGACGTCGGCGATGTGCACCCAGCTGAACCGCTGTCGGCCGCGGGTCGGTCGGTGGTGGTGGTACGTCCCCGCCCGCAGCCGGGACCGGGTCGGCACCCAGGCGCCGTCGTACTGTGGCCCGCCGAGGCCCGTCTGCGCCAGCCGGAGGAGCGGCACGAGTGCGCTGCCGTCGCCGAACACGATCGCCATCCGGAGTGCCACCCGGCGGGTCGACGGCAGGTCCGCGCCGAAGAAGGCGTCCTCCCACGCGCGCGCCACCGAGACCGAGAAGCCCTCGCCGAGCTCGCCGGTCAGTTCGTCCTGTGCGCGGTCGTCGGCGTGCCGGTAGATCGTCGCGGTCGAGGCGTTCAGCCACAGCGGTGGCGGCTGCTCGGCGGTGCGGATCGCCTCGGCGAGCTCGAGCGTGGTGTCCACCCGCGAGCGCGTGATTTCGGCACGGTTCCGGCGGCCGTACCGGCAGTTGACGCTCTTGCCCGCCATGTTCACGACGAGGGCTGCACCGTCGACGAGCTCGCGGATGCGCAGGGTGTTGCCCCACACCGCGTCACCGGTCCGGCCGACCGTGACGACCTGGTAGCCCTCTTCGGTGAAGGCGTCCCGCAGGTACTGCCCCACGAACCCGCTCGCGCCCGCGATCACGACGCGGCCCTTCTGGTCGCTCATCTCATCCCCGTTCTGTGTCCGGCGCGATCTCGTACCGGAACGCCCCCTCGTACCGGTACAGCGTGCCGAGCACCGGCGCCGAGAGCACCAGGGACACGCGCTGGAGGGCCGCTTCGTCATCGAATCGTTCCATCAGCGTCACACGTGGTGACAGGGCGGCCGGGCGCGGCCCGCTCAGCGGCGACGCGCCAGCGGCGCGCGGGCCGCGCCGAGCGAGCCTGCGAGCCCGGTCACCTCGCGTCCCAGCGCACGGAACGTCACGCGCGTGGAGACCAGGCGCAGGGCGCCCGCGTCCGGCCCGTCCGCGTCGACCTCCGCCCGGAGCCGGGCGCTGACGCGCCCGTGGCGACCGAGGTGGTCGACCAGGCCGTCCGGTTCGGCGGTGATGGCGTCCACCATCGTGCGGCTGCCGGAGCGGAACCGGAAGGTGCGGTGCGCGCGGACCGCGGGGCGGGCCTCCCGTCCGGCACGACCACGACGGACGCGAGCCGGGTGGTTCTCGACCGTGAAGGGGACGTCCCGTTCCCAGACCGGGAACATGACGGAATCGCGGGCGAACCAGGCGAGGAGCGGCCAGAGCCACCGGCGCGGTGTGCCGACGACGTCGAACACCCCTTCACCACGGCCGACGTGGCCGGGCGGGATCGCGCCGAAGTACGTCGACAGTCGCGGGTGCAACCGAGCCAGCACGTCGGATGGTGTGGACAGCTCGTAGGGCGACCGGGTCACGTCCCGATCCTGGCATGTCGTCGGTGCCGATCCCTACGATGTGGCACATGGGTCACGACCACGGAGCAGGGCACTCGCACGGGCACGCGTCCGAGCGCGCACTGCTCATCGCGTTCTGCATCTCGGCGACGATCCTGCTGGCCGAGGTCGTCGGTGCCGTCGTCACGGGTTCCCTCGCGCTGCTGGTCGACGCCGGGCACATGGTCGTCGACACCGGTGGGCTCGGCATCGGACTCGTCGCGACGCGGCTCGCCCGCCGCAGCCCGACGACGCAGCGCACGTGGGGCTTCCAACGTGCCGAGGTGCTCAGCGCCACGGCGCAGGCGGCGATCCTGCTCGCGGTCGGCGTCTTCGTGATCATCTCCGCGATCCAACGGCTGTTCGTGCCCGCCGAGATCCACTCCGGACCGCTCCTCGTGTTCGGGATCATCGGCCTCGTCGGCAACCTGGTGGCCTACGGCGTGCTGCTGCGGGCCTCCGGCGAGGGCTTCACCTCGCGCGCCGCCCGGCTCGAGGTCCTCAACGACACCCTCGGCTCGGTCGCCGTCATCGCCGCCGCGGTCGTGCTCATGCTCACCGGGTGGGAGCGTGCCGACTCGGTCGCTGCGATCCTCATCGGCCTGCTCATCCTGCCGCGGGCGATCCGGCTGCTGCGCGAGACCGCGAACGTGCTGCTCGAGTCCACGCCGCCGGGGCTCGACCTCGACGACGTGCGGGGCCACATCCTCGAGCTCGAGCACGTCATCGCCGTGCACGACCTGCACGCGACCCTGGTGGCGACGGGGGTCCCGAACCTGACCGCCCACGTGGTGGTGGACGACGAGTGCTTCTCGACGGCGCACGCTCCGCGGATCCTCGACGAGCTGCAGCAGTGCGTGGCGGAGCACTTCGACGTGCCCGTGGAGCACTCGACCTTCCAGCTGGAGCCCGCGTCGCACCGGCGGCACGAGCACGAGGTGCACGCGTAGCGGTGCTGGCGGGCGTTGTGCGTGTCGACGCGGAACGACTTCGTCGACGTCGTACGACATCGGCTTCGTCGTTCGTTGCACGCGCGCACTGTTGCCGGTGCCCGGAGACGACATCCTCGACGTCGTACGACATCGAGAGTGTCGTTCGGGGTCGGCGTTCGCCCCGCCCGCGTCAGCAGTCGTCGGTGCGCGTCGGGTACGCCGTGATGACGCGGTCGGTGGTGGCGGAGACGATGACCTTCACGAACGGGTCCGCATCCGGGCGCGACCCGTCGTCGAACCGCACCGGCGCCGCGTAGCAGACCTTGCCGTCGCCGGCGTCGACCGGGAACCCCGCTCGCGGTGCGACCAGCGCCGTCTGCACGGCCGTGAGCATCGCGTCGTCCCAGTCGCGGGAGCCGTGGCCCGCGACGACCTCCTGCCAGTCGGCGGTGTGTCGCTGCCGAATGTGCTCGTAGCCCTGCGCCGACGTGCCGCACTGCAGCGTGACCCGCCCGAGCGCCGCGGTGTCGTACTGGGCGACGGCCGCCTGGGTCGTGGAGTCGCACCGCGCCAGGGTGGTGTCGCCGGGCAGGTCCGGCCCGGCGCGGGTGATCGTGACGGTGCCGTCGCCGGAGGCGGTCGCAGCGTCGCTCGGCGTCCCGGAACTCGATCCGGCGCCGATGGTCGGGTCGTCCGCGCCCTGCCGCGCCGTCAGGAACAGCCCGCCGGCGAGGAGACCGGCGGCCACCACGGCCGCGATCCCCGTGATCACGGGACGGTTGCGGTTCTGGGGCACGCGCCCAGTATGCCGGGAGTGCGACCCGCACGACGGAACAAGGTTCCGGACACGACACCGCGCGATCGCGTGCTGCGGTGTCCGGAACCTGGTTCCGGGATGCGACGGGCGGACGGGAGGCCCGCCCCGCGTCAGGCGCGCGCGGCCAGTCGGGTGCCGGCGACGACGGCCAGGACGGCGACGAGCACCACGTACCCGATCAGGACGGGCAGGGTCGGGATCACCAGGAGCGCCGCCCCGACGGCCACGACCGGCACCGTCAGCCCGGCGTACGCGATGAGGAACGTGGCCGCGAGCACCCCGCCGCGACGCTCGGGACCGACCAGGGCTCCGGCACTCGCGATGCTGGCCCGGAAGAGCAGCCCGACCCCGGCGCCCGCCACGACGCCACCGCCGATGAAGCCGGCGACCTGCAGCAGGACCGCGGCGACGGCCAGCACCGCCAGACCGCCGACCAGGAGCACCATGCCGAGTCGGATCTGCGTGCGCTGCGTCAGTCGGGCGAACACAATCTGCGAGACGGCGCTCGCGGCGAACACCCCGAAGGTCGTCGCACCGGCCGCCAGTCGGTCGGTGACGTGGAAGGTGGTGCCGAGGAACGTCGGGGCGACCGAGGTGAAGAGCCCCTGGACCGCGAGGGCCGCGAACGCTGCGGCACCGGCTGCCCAGAACGCGGCGGCCTTGCCCTCCGGCGCCTGCATGCGCTGCGGGCGGTAGCGCACACGGGTCTCGGGGCGGGCGACGGTCTCCGGCACGACGAGGACGAGCACGAAGGCCACGGTCAGCGCGACGACGAACACGACGTACGGCACCATGAGCGGCGCTCCGACGAACTCGGCGAGCGCACCCCCGACGAGGGCGCCGAGCGACAGCCCGCCGAGGTTCACGGCACCGGCGGCGACGCTCGCGCCCTTCGCCGAGTCGGACGAACCGGTCGCACGGACCCGCAGCTCACCGAGGTGGGCGGTCGCCGTGGCGGTGAGCGTGCCGACGCCGAGGCCAGTCACGAGCCGCGCGACGATCAGGCCGGTGACGTCGTTCCAGACCAGGAACAGCACGGCGGCGACGAGCTCGAGCGCGATCGACACGAGGATGAGCGGCTTCCGCCCGTGCACGTCGCTGAGGTGCCCGGCCAGGTACAGGGACCCGACGACCCCGACGCCGTACGCGGCGAAGATGATCGTGGTGGTGAACGTCGGGAAGCCGTCTCGTGCCTGGTAGATGACGTAGAGCGGTGCGGGGACGGTCGCGAAGGCCATCACCGACAGGAACGCGAAGGCGACGGCCCAGAAGCCGAAGCCGTGGCGCCGACGGGTGTGCGCTCGACGGCCACGCGGGGCCGGGACGCGGTCGCTCGCGGGAGCGGATGCAGTGGCGGGGAGAGCGCCCGTCGGGGTGTCGGTCACGGTTGACATGCTCCGATGATCGCGCGCACAACACATCGAGTCCAACGGACGCTGTTGATGCCGTCCATCGATCGGATCGATGATGGGGTGATGGAGACCCGCCTGCTCGAACAGTTCGTGACCGTCGCCGCCGAGGGCAGCGTGACCCGGGCGGCCGAGCGCCTCTGGGCGGCGCAGTCCACGGTGTCGGCCGGGATCGCCTCGCTCGAGCGGACCTTCGGCGTGCGGCTGTTCGACCGCACCGGACGGCACCTCGTCCTCACGACCGCCGGCGAGGACCTGCTCCCACACGCCCGCGCCGTGCTGGAGTCGCTCGACCGGATGCGCGACCTGGCGATCGTGGACGACGCCGACCTGCGCGGACGGGTGCGGCTCGGCATCTTCACGAGCATGGACATCGTCGACCTGACCGGCGTGCTGCAGCGGTTCCGGCGGCGGCACCCACTCGTCACCGTGGAGCTCATGACCTCGCCGTCCGGCACGACCGGGCTCGTGCAGGACCTCGTCGCCGGGCGCCTCGACCTCGCGTACACGGGGCTGCCGACGGTGCCGGCCGGTGTGGTGGTCGAACCATTGCGCGAGATGCCGTTCCGGGTCTTCACGGCGTCGGACCACCCGTTGGCGGGGCGCGCCTCGGTGTCGCTCGCCGAGCTCGCGGACGAGCCCTTCGTCGACACCGCGCACGGGTTCGGCAACCGGATCATCCTGGACGGCGCACTCGAACGGCTCGGGATCCGGCGGCGGATCGTCGCCGAGATGAACGACATGCCCGCGGTGATCCGGTTCGCTTCGGCGGGGCTGGGGGTCGGGGTCGTGCCGGACTCCGGGGTGCGGCACGACGGCGCGGTCTTCGAGCTCGAGGACGCGGTCGAACCGCTCCGCATCGGCCTGGCGATCCGCACGAGTCCGGAGCCGAACCGTGCCGTCCGGACGCTCGCGCGCGACCTCGTCGCCGCGCGCGTCGTGTGACGCGGCGCCGGTTGGTGGGTCCCACCGACGGACGGGAGGCGCGGGGCGGGTCCGCCACGGGCCTCCCGGCCGTCAGTCCCCCCAGATCGTCGCGATGAGAGCGGGCAGGAGCCCGTCGGTCGGGACGTTGGTCTGCTCGATGGTGATCCAGGTGTCACCTCGGGCGAAGTACGTGTACGCCTTCTCCACGCCGTAGGGCTCCACGATCCCGCGGGACTGGCAGAACGTCCCGCCGTCGCGCTCGGTGCACGTCCCCCCGCCGTCGTGCGCCGGGAACTCGTCGATCTCCTGCTGGATGGCGGCCTCGGTGGCGGTCCCGACCCGGACCTCGATCCCCGAGACGTCCGCGCGCGGGTCACGCCACGTGCAGGAGACCTTCGACTCGACGCCTGCCGGGTCCTGGCCGTCGGGGACCCGATCGGTTCCCGACGGCGGATCGGCCTGCGTCAACGGAGTGTCCCCGAAGAAGCGGTCGTAGTCCGCTGCCGAGACGAGCGCGCGACAGTCCGTCGGTATCGTCGCCACGTCCACCGGGGCGCTCGGGGTCGACGTCGGGGTCGGTGCGCCGGTGATCGGCGCGGAGCTCGGGGTCGTCGCGGTGGGCGAGGGCTCGGGCGCCTGCGTCTGGGTGGGCGCGGCGACCGGGGTGTCCTGCTGGGAGAGCGTCAGGGCGACGGCTCCGGTCGCGGTGCCCACGGCCAGGAGCGCCACGACACCGATGACGATGCCGGATCGGCCACGACCCCGCCTCGCCCGCGGGGTGGCGCGCTCGAGGACGTTCTGCTTCATCGAGACGAGCATGCGCTGCAGGTCGTCTCCCTCGGGAGGTTCAGTGTTCATCGTGCGTCACCACCTTCTTGAGTCGGCGTCGGCTGCGGGAGACCCGCTGCGTGACCGCTCCGACACTGAGTCCGAGCATCTCGGCGGCCTCGGCGTACGAGTACCCCTCGAGCAGGCAGAGCTCGCAGATGCGGCGGTCGATGGCGGGGAGTGCGGCGATCTCGTCGCGGACCCAGCGCAGGAGGTCACGGGCCTCGTCCTGGTCGGTGGGAGCGGCCAGGTGTTCGGGCAGCTCGTCAGCGCGCCGACGCGCCTGCTTCCGGCCGGTGTTGAAGGCGTGGTTCCGGCAGACGACGAGCAGCCACGGCAGCACGGTGTCCGCCGGGAGCTCGAGCGTCACCGCCCGCTGCCAGAGGGTCAGGAACGAGTCCTGCACGATCTCCTCGACGTCGGACCGGTCGTCGACGAGTGCCCAGGCGTACCGGGTGAGCGTGGCGGCGTAGCGGTCGAACACCCGTGCGAGCGCACCGGTGTCCCCCTGCGCGATCGCACGGACGAGTCCTTCGTCCGTGTCGGTGCCGGTCGTCACGTCCACATCCCACCTCCTTCACCCAGAGGTGTCGGCAGGATGCGCGATCCTGACAGGACCGTGGCGGAAACGTGATCCCGGGCGTGTCCGCACAGCGATGCGCGCGACGGCGCCCGCAGTGGATCAGTGGAAGTCGTCGCCCTCGCCGTCGCCGGGCGTCTTGTGCCCGCCGAGCATGTCGTTGTCGTCCTGGTCGCTGGTCGACGCGAGCTGGAGCATCGCGAGCACGACGACCACCACGATGAACGCGACGCCGAGGAAGATCACGGCCAGCTGCAGTTCCCGCGTCGAGAACAGCACGACGAGCCCGGTGAACACCGCGATGATCGCGGAGATCCCGAGGAGCTCGACCGGGCGCAGACGGTCACGACGGCTGGGGGTGGTCATGCGTGTGGTGCTCCGTCCGGGGCGACGGCCGGCGTGGCCGTGCCCCACTTGTGCGAGAGGCCGGCGATCACGTGGAAGACCGCCGTGATGGCGAGGTAGGCGCCGAGCAGGCCGACCAGGACGATCGAGGCGTCCAGCGTGCCGGTGACCTGCTCCACACCACCGAGCTGCTGCGAGTAGTCCGGCGGGGTGATGAGGAACGCGATCGCGAGCAGCAGGGTGAGTGCGCCGATCGTGGTCCAGTCCCGCGCGAAGGGGGAACGACGACGTGCCCGCAGCCCCTGTGCCAGCTCGAGGGCCCCGGTGAGCACCGCGAAGGCGACGATGACCGAGATGAACGCCGGCAGCCCGAGACC
This sequence comes from Curtobacterium sp. MWU13-2055, assembly GCF_023242305.1. Lineage (NCBI taxonomy): Bacteria > Bacillati > Actinomycetota > Actinomycetes > Micrococcales > Microbacteriaceae > Curtobacterium > Curtobacterium sp. MWU13-2055. The sequence continues at coordinate 15,585 of NZ_JALLIO010000010.1, read as the reverse complement.
GTTGCCGGCGAACCCGGCGACGGCGGCGAGCAGGGTGATGACGGCCTGCAGCAACGTGGTGCGGCGGGACCGACCGTCGAGCGGGAGCCGCGCGACGCCCGCCCACAGGAGCACGAGTCCCTCGACCAGGGCGAAGCCGGCGAACAGCAGCAGGCCGTAGCCGGCGGCGTGGTTCGTCGAGAAGGTGATGACGAGCGCGACGACCGCGGCGGGCACGGCCCGGAGGATCGGGATCGGCCAGTACCGCGCGCGTTGGGTCGCCTCGTTCACGGTGGTGGCGTCGTCCACGGTGTCGGACACGGGACCTCTTTCAGGCATGCGGATCGTGAGATCGATCCTACCGCCGCGGTGGCAGCCGACCGACCGCCGGGGGTTCCGCAGCACTGAGGATGCTCGAATGCCCGGTGGGGTGGCGCCGCCCGAGCGACGCCACCCCGGTCGCTGGATCAGGACCGCTGCTGGTCGTCCGGCACCACCGACCGCCGTGCACGCCGACGAGCGAGCCACCAGCAGGTCGAACCGGCCGCGACGACCACCGCGGCGAGCGCGGCGAGCAGCCCGAGGTCGTCGACGCCGGTGTAGGCGAGGGCGCCGCGTGCAGCCTGCGGTCCCGCGTCGGCGACCGGGCTACGGGGATCCCGGTCGCCGTCGCCGTCGTCGCTGCGGGGCGCATCCGGCACTGTTGCCTCGTCGTCGTCGTCGGGTCCGGGCGCCGGGGACGGGGACGGGCTCGGCGCGGGCCCGTCGTCGTCCTGCTCGACGACGATCGCGACCTCGGTCGACGGGTCGCCGCCGTCCGGGTCCGTCGGGGAGGTCGCTGTGGCCACGTTCACCACGTCGGACCCGTCCCCCTGGTACTCCGGGTCGAGGACGGCACGGAGCCGGAAGTCGTGGGTCTCCCCCACGGCGAGCGCCACGTCGGACCGGCAGGTCACCCGCTGCCCCTCGGCCGTGCAGCCGTCGTCGGACCCGACGAAGCGCATCGCCTCGGGCAGGTCGTCCACCGCGCCGACCTGCTGGGCGACCGACGGTCCGCGGTTCCGTGCGGTCACGGTGTACTCCACCTCGTCGCCGGGTTCGACGGTGGACGGCGACACCGTCTTGTCCGTCTCGACGTGGGCGACGACCGGCGGCGTGGTGACGGTCGTGCTCGCCCGCGAGGTGTTGTCGGACTTGTTCGTGTCGGACAACGACGTCGGTGGTGCGATGGTGGCGACGCTCTCGACCGGCCCCTCGACGCCGTCGGCGATCCGCCCCTCGACCGTCACCACCGCCGAACCACCGCGGGGCAGGTCGAGGTCGGTCGCCACGTCGCCCTGCCCGGACGGGGTGGCGCAGCCAGAGCCCTCCGCCGCCTCGCACGTCCAGGAAGCGCCCTCGATCGTGTCCGGGACGTCCACCTGCAGCGGGCTGGGGTCGGCGGCGTTCGGTCCGGGGTTGCGCGCCGTGACGGTGTACCGGACGGGTTCCCCGGCGACGGCGGTGGCGGGCAGGTCGTGCTCGACGGACAGGTCGGCAGGCTTCCACACCCTGAGGGCGTCGACCTCGTGGTTGTTCACGTGGCTGCCGGTGGCGCCGGCGAACCCGAGGCGGAGGGTGCTCGGCAGCGGCGCCTGGTCGTCCCCGTGCAGGGGGACCGCGTCGAGCACGGTGCGCATCGTCGAACCGACCTGCAGCCGGACGGTCATCGAGAGCTCGCCGGCGTCCCCCGGCAGCAGAGTGATGCGCACCGTGCGCGGCGTCGACCCGTTCGTCACCGTGCCGCCGGGAGCGGGAGCCCCGGCGACGTACCGGTAGCCCTCGAGCCCGTTGCCGGAGCCGCGGACGACGACGTGGTCCGGCTGGGCTCCCGGTCCGGAGGCGTTGATGCGCGACGAGAAGTTGCCGTAGTGGTCGATCGCGATCCCGGCGAAGCCACCGGGCACCCCCGGCAGGTCGCACAGCCGCCCGCCGCCCTCGGTGGCCTCCTTGCGGCAGGCGTACCCGAGCCCGGCGCCGAACGACCCCACGCCCTGCGCCGCTGCACCGTCGGCGAGGTACAGCAGCAGGCCGTCGGCCCCGGGGTCGTCCTTCGCGGTGTGCATCGCGTAGGTGAACTCGATCTCGAGCCCGGTGTCCGAGGGGAACGTGTCGTTCGTCGACCAGGCGCCGGCCTGGTTGCGGACGTCCGTGGTCAGCCGGAGTCGCCCGCCGGAGACCGCGGCGTCACCGTGCAGGGCGCCGCCGGACGCACTGGAGAACTGGTTGACGTAGGGGAAGTCGAGCGTCGCCGCACTCGACCCCGTGGGCAGGATCGTCGGTGCCGCGAGCACGGCGAGCGCGGTCAGCGCGGTGCACGCCGCTGCGAGGCGACGGGCCACCCGCGACCGGGCCGGACGTGGGACGGATGCTGGAGCAGTGGGTTCTGTCATGCCCCGATCGTCGCGATCCGGGCGTCACCGGACGGCGGGCCGGAACCGATCTGTGGAACGCGGCCGCGGGCCTCCTGGCTGTGGAGGAGAACGGACGGAGCTGGTCCGCTCAGGCCAACCAGACCGTCGTCTCGCCGGGGAGGACACCCGGCAGCACGCCGGCCGCGTCACCGAGCGGCCCGGACGCGACCACGACGTCACCCGACGGCATCGGCACCGGCGTCGTGCCGAAGTTCGTGACCGACCGCCACCCGTCGTGCCGGGCGAAGGCCACGACGCCGTCGTCGGATTCCAACCAGGTGAGCTCCTCGCCCTGCTGCAACCGGCGACGCGCGTCCAGCGCTGCCCGGTACAGCGTCAGGGTGGACGTGGGATCGCCGTCCTCCGCCTGCACCGACGACGCTCCGAAGTCCGCCGGCTGCGGCAGCAGCGGCGCGACGTCGCCGAAGCCGAACGACGGCCCGGAGGTCGTCCACGGGATCGGCACGCGGCAGCCGTCCCGTCCCTTCACGGTGTGTCCCGAGCGGAGCCACTTCGGGTCCTGCAGCTGGTCACGCGGGATCGCGGCGGCTTCGTGCAGGCCGAGTTCCTCGCCCTGGTAGACGTACGACGACCCGGGCAGCGCGAGCATCAGCAGGGTCGCGGCGCGGGCACGGCGGAGGCCCCGCTCGCGGTCGAGCTCGGGCGTGGTGCCGTCCGTCAGCAGCCAGGCGTCGGTGTCGGTGTCGTCCGGCAGGCCGTACCGGCTGGCGTGCCGCACGACGTCGTGGTTCGACAGCACCCAGGTGCTCGACGCACCGGACTGCTCGGACGCCGCCAGGTTCCGCTCGATGATGCTCCGGAACGCAGCAGATTCGAACGGCGCCTCGAGCAGGTCGAAGTTGAACGCCTGCCCGAGTTCGGTGGGCCGGGCGTACAGGACGCGTCGCGGTGCCGGTGCCCAGGCCTCGGCGACGGCGGCACGGGGCGGATCGTACTCGTCGAGCACGGTGCGCCAGGACGCGAAGACCTCGTGCACCTCGTCGCGGTCGTACAGCGGGTCGGAGCCGTCGAGCGGCAGCGCGTGCTCGTTCGACGGGCGGTACGGCGTCGACAGGTCCTTCGCCAGGCCGTGTGCGACGTCGACCCGGAACCCGTCGACCCCGCGGTCCGACCAGAAGCGCAGCGTGTCCTCGAAATCCGCACGGACCTCAGGGTTGGACCAGTCCAGGTCCGGCTGCTCGGGCGCGAACAGGTGCAGGTACCACTGGCCGTCGGGGACCCTCGTCCAGGCGCTTCCGCCGAAGTTCGACACCCAGTCGCTCGGCGGCAGTTCCCCGGCGGGGCCGCTTCCGTCGCGGAACACGTACCGCGCCCGTTCCGGCGAGCCGGGCGCGGATGCGAGCGCCGCCCGGAACCACTCGTGCTCGTCCGAGGTGTGGTTCGGCACGATGTCCACGATCACCCGCAGGTCGTGCTCGTGCGCGGACCGGAGCAGGGCGTCCAGGTCCTCGAGCGAGCCGAGTCGTGGATCGACCGCCCGGTAGTCGGCCACGTCGTACCCGCCGTCGGCGAGGGGCGACGGGAAGAACGGCGAGAGCCAGATCGCGTCGACGCCGAGCGCGGCCAGGTAGGGCACGCGGCTGGTGATGCCCGCGACGTCGCCCAGGCCGTCGGCGTTCGAGTCCGCGAAGCTGCGTGGGTAGACCTGGTAGACGACGGCGTCGCGCCACCAGTCCGGGTTCGTCGTGCGGGGCGTGCTGGCCGGCGTCCGAAGCGTGCTCACGTCGCCACCGTACCCATCGCCACCGTACCCAGCGGTCTGGGAATAGCACGCCGTACGCTCGGATTGGTTGTCGCAGACACCTTTCCGTCCCAGAACAACGTCTCGAACCAGAAGGATCACCATGACGAACGTCCTCGCACTCGTCGGCAGCCTCCGCGCCGACTCCATCAACCGCAAGCTCGCCGAGGCCGCGGCGCACCACGCGCCGGAGGGCATCGAGGTCGCCACGTTCGACGGCATCGTCGACCTGCCGTTCTACAACGAGGACATCGACGGCGACACCCCGCCGGCCGCAGCGGTCGCCTTCCGCGACGCGATCGCCGCCGCGGACGCCGTCCTGCTCGTCACCCCCGAGTACAACGGCACGATCCCGGCCGTGCTGAAGAACGCCCTCGACTGGGCATCGCGTCCGTTCGGCGCCTCGCCGCTGTCCGGCAAGCCGCTCGCCGCCATCGGTTCCGCGTTCGGGCAGTACGGCGGCGTGTGGGCCCACGACGACGCCCGCAAGGTCGCCGGCATCGCCGGCGCGAAGGTCCTCGAGGACGTCAAGGTCGCGATCCCGCAGTCGGTCGTCCGCTTCGCGGAGACGCACCCGCGCGAGGACGCCGAGGTCACCTCGCTCGTCCAGGGCGCGCTGAACGCACTCGCCGACGCCTCGACCGAGCAGGCCGCCGCGTAGAGCGAACGGGTGCGGTCGACCGCACCACAGGACGGACGGGAGGCCCGTGGCGACCCCGCCACGGGCCTCCCGTCCTGCACGCGGGAACGAAGCAGGCACACCCACAGGAAGTCGCTAGACGGCCTCCATACGAGACGGACTAGCCTGTGGCAATGGCAACGCAGGAGATCACCGAGGCGTCCGGGTACTGGTTCCCCGACGACGACGCGACCCAGCGCGGGGTCGCCGTGCTCAACGCCCTGCGACGCTACCGGGCCGCCGAGACCGCGATGCGCCGTCGCACCCGCGACTCGATGGGCATGGGCGAGACCGACCTGCTCGCCGTGCGCTTCCTGCTGCAGTCGCAGCGCTCGGGCCGCAGCGTCAGCCCGAAGGACCTCGCCGCCTACCTCAAGATCTCGTCGGCCTCGACCACGATCCTGATCGACCGCCTGGTGAAGTCGAACCACGTACGTCGCGACCCGCACCCCACCGACCGTCGAGCGCTCGTGATCACCCCGACGACCGAGACCGACGACGAGGTCCGCGCGACCCTCGGCATCATGCACCGCCGGATGATGTCGATCGCCGAGGGACTGCCAGCGGACGAGGCGCGCATCGTCGCGTCGTTCCTCGAGCAGATGCGCGGCGCCGTCGACCAGGTCGACCCGGCACCGGCCCACTGACCGGCGCGAACACACCCGGTGGAACGCCCGGGGGACAGTGCGGTTCCGTGCGCACTGAGAGTGGTCTCGGCCGCACCGCGTAGACCGGAAGGGTCACCGACGCGAAAGGAGCCACCACCATGCACGCTTCGGACAAGATGGCCAAGAACCTCCAGGCGGTCCTCGTGGACCTCATCGACCTGCACCTCCAGGGCAAGCAGGCCCATTGGAACATCCTCGGCACGAACTTCCGCGACCTGCACCTGCAGCTCGACGAGATCGTCGACGCCGCACGCGAGTTCGCCGACGACACGGCGGAGCGCATGCGCGCCCTGTACGCCGTGCCGGACGGACGCTCGAGCACGGTCGCTGCGTCGAGCCACCTCGACCAGTTCCCCGAGGGCGAGATCACGACGCACGACGCCATCGACCAGGTGACGCTCCGCCTCTACCAGGCGACCGGCACCATGCGCGACGTGCACGACGAGGTCGACGAAGAGGACCCGACGACCGCGGACCTGCTCCACGGCTTCATCGAGCGCCTCGAGCAGCTCGCGTGGATGGTCTCCGCCGAGAACCGCGCGCCGAGCACGCCGCTGGCCTCCGCCACGACGCCTGCCGTCGCCGACGCGTCGGCGCACGCCTAGGGGACCGAGTGGACCTCGGCATCCAGGGCAAGACCGCGCTCGTCTTCGGTGCCGACTCCGGCATCGGCTGGAACACGGCTCGCATCCTCCTGGCGGAGGGTGCGACCGTGGTCGTGAGCGACCTCGACCAGGCGCAGCTCGACAACAGCGCCGACCAGCTCGAGGCGCCGCTCGGCAGACTGCACGCGTTCGCCGCGGACGTCACGAGCGCGGCGAGCCTGGCGGACCTGCACGGCAAGGTGCGGGACGCCGTCGGCGCGATCGACATCCTGGTGCAGTCCTCGGGCGTCACCGGCGCCCAGGGGCTGTTCCACGAGATCGACGAGCAGGGTTGGGCCGACACCATCGACGTGGACCTGATGGGTCCTGTCCGCATCACGCGCGAGTTCATCGGCGACCTGCGGCAGGGCGGTTGGGGCCGGATCGTGTACCTCGTGTCCGAGGACGCCTCGCAGCCCTACGACGACGAACTGCCCTACTGCGCCGCGAAGGCCGGGGTCCTGTCGTTCGCGAAGGGCCTGTCGCGCACCTACGCGAAGGAGGGCGTGCTCGTGAACACCGTCAGCCCCGCGTTCATCCACACGCCCATGACGGACGCGATGATGAACAAGCGCGCCAAGGAGACGAACCAGAGCTTCGACGACGCGATCACGAGCTTCCTCGACGAGGAACGTCCCTACATGGAGCTGAAGCGCCGCGGTGAGCCGGAAGAGGTCGCGAACGTCATCGCGTTCCTCTGCTCCGACCTCGCGAGCTTCGTCAACGGCTCCAACTACCGGGTCGACTCCGGCTCGGTCGCCACGATCTGACGCCGGGAGGCACCGTGACCGACTACCGATACCTCATCATCGGCGGCGGGATGGTCGCCGACGCCGCCGCCCGCGGTGTCCGCGAGCTCGACGCCGACGGCACGATCGGCATCCTCAGCGAGGACGTCGACCGGCCCTACGCCCGCCCGGCCCTGTCGAAGAAGCTGTGGACCGACCCGGACTTCAGCTGGGACGAGAAGGTCGACCTGCACACCGAGGAGACCGGGGCGTCGTTCGTCCTCGGCACCGCGGTGACGGGGATCGACCGTGCCGCGAAGACCGTGACCACGGCCGACGGCCAGACCCACGGCTACGAGCGGCTGCTCATCGCGACCGGCGGCAAGCCCCGCGGGTTGCCGGGCCTGGAGCCCTCGGACCGCGTGCTCGACTACCGCAGCGCCGACGACTACCGGAAGCTCCGCGAGCTCGCCGACGCCGGTGCGCACGTGGTCGTCGTCGGTGGCGGCTACATCGGCCAGGAGATCACCGCGGGGGTCGTGCAGAACGGCGCCCGCGTCACCCTGGTCGACCCCGACGACATCGTGGGCGGCCGGATGTTCCCGGACGACCTCGCGCGCGCGTTCCAACAGCGCTTCGTCGACGCCGGCGTGGACCTCCGACTCGGACGTCGGGTCGAGTCCGGCACGCAGACGGCCGACGGGGTCACGCTCACGCTCGACGACGGCTCCGTGCTCGAGGCAGACGCCGTGGTCGCCGGACTCGGCATCGAGCCCGCCACCCAGCTCGCCGCCGACGCCGGCCTGACCGTGCGCGACGGCATCGTCGTCTCGTCGACGCTGCTCACCGACGACGACTCGGTCTTCGCCGCCGGCGACGTCGCCGAGTACCCGGACCGGATCCTCGGGACCCGCCGGGTCGAGCACGTCGACAACGCGCAGCAGCAGGGTCGACAGGTCGGCCGAAACCTCGCCGACGCCGACGAGACCTACGACCACACGCCGATGTTCTACTCCGACGTCTTCGACATGGGGTACGAAGCGGTGGGGCAGGTCTCCACGAAGCTCCGCACCGTCGAGGACTGGCAGGACCCGACCGTCACCGGCGTCGTCTACTACCTGGACGACGACGACACGGTGCGCGGCGTGCTGCTCTGGAACGTGTGGGACAAGACCGACGAGGCCCGCAAGGTCCTCGCCGAGGCGAACTCCCTGACGTCGGACATGCTGCCGGGCCGCATCACGGCCTGACCGGCGCACGGGTCGCCCTGGACGCGACCGACGGGAGGCCCGGTGCCGGTTCCGAGAACCGGCACCGGGCCTCCTGTCCGTCGCGTGCAGTGCCCGGTGTCAGCGGTTCGGGTCGGCCTCGGGTGCGACGGCGTCGACGACCGCCTTGCGGTCGGCGGGGTCGACCGGCAGGTCGTCCCCGTCGGCCATCGCGACCGCGTGGGCGGACTTCGCCGCCTCGAGCGTCTCGTCGTCGTTCTTCGCCATTCCGACCAGTTCGACGAAGCGCGACTTCACGAGCATCCACGCCTCACTCGGGCTCAGACGCGACAGGTCGGACGCCGTCGAGTCGTCGCGCACCCGCTGCAGCGAACCGACCCCGCGGTCCGGCAGCCGGTGGTCGACGTGCGCGACTGCCAGCTGCGCGACCGCGTCGGCCTGGGCGTGCATCACGGAGTGGGCGCCGTCGACGACCTCGCGCAGCACCGCGTAGGGGAACACCCGCGCGAGCCGTCGGATCCAGTCCCGCGGGACCATCGCGTCGTGCTCGCCGCGGACGATGAGGGTGCGCGCCTGCACGTGGGCCGCACGCTCCTCGATCGGGAAGGCGATCATCCGTGGCAGCACCTTCGAGAACCAGTGCCATCCGCACAGCGCGTACGCCGTGATGCCGTGCCACCGGACCGCCGAGGGCTCGTGCAGGGTCGACCGCAGGAACCGGAACGCGGACTGGCGGACCGTGCGCGCGTGCGAGTCGACGACCGGGCTGATGAGCACGAGGTCCGAGATCTCCGGGTGACGCGCCGCGACCTCGGTCACGACCTGGGTGCCCATCGAGTGGCCGACCAGGACCGGGTCGACCAGGCCGAGGTCGTCGATGACCTTCTCGACGGCGTCGGCGTAGCGCTCGATCGAGACCTTCCCGCGGAACCGGGGAACGCCCGCGAAGCCGGGCAGGTCGAGGGCGTGCACCGGGCCGTTCTCGTTGAGGTGCGGGGCGAGCCGCTCGTAGTAGGTGGCCGCGATGCCGAGGCCGGCGACGAGCAGGAAGGCGCGCTCCCCCGGCGCGCCGATCGAACTCACGCGGACGTACGTGCCGTCGACCGCAACCCGGTCCACCTCCACGGTGACGTCGGCGTTCTCGGCCTCCACGAGTTCGCTGGCCGGGTCCGGGGTGGCTGCCGTGCGCTCGTCGTTCACGTGGGTCTCCTCGGGTCGGGCGAGCGCCCACGATACCCGCGGACACCGCCGCAGCGTGCGCTCCCGCCCGGTCAGCCGCTGAAGGTGTTCGCGGGGAACCCGTGCACCCGCGTCGGCACCGCCAGGATCGCCCCCGAGGACGGGTGCTGCTCGAGCTGTTCCTCGGTGAGGTTCTCCCGTGCCGAGGCGACGAACAGCGTCGACATGTCGGGGCCGCCGAAGGCCACCGACGTCACGTTCGGGGTGGGCAGCTCCACGGTCTCGAGGTGCGATCCGTCAGGGCCGTACCGCTCCACCCGGCCGCCGCCGTAGACCGCACTCCACGAGCAGCCCTCGTCGTCGCGGACCAGACCGTCGTGGGCGTGGCCGACGACGAACGGTTCGAGCTCGCCGAGTTCGCCGTCCGGACCGTACGACCCACGGTAGATCGTCGACACACTCGTGTCGGTGACGTACATCACGGTGCCGTCGTCCGACCACTCGAAGCCGTTCGTCACGCCGAAGCCGCCACGGAGCAGTCGCGTCGTGCCGTCCGCCTCGACCGAGTACAGCGCACCGTCCGGCTCGCCCGTCGTCAGGTTCATGCTGCCGACCAGGAACCGGCCGAACGGGTCGCACTTGCCCTCGTTGAACCGGAGCCCGGCCGTGGCGTGCTCGACGCGGGTGAGTTCACGCTCGACCACCCCGTGCTCGTCCGTCACGACGACGGTGTCCCCGAGCGCCGCGACGAAGCCGCCAGAGGCCCGCGGCTGGAAGCTCGCGAGCGGCGGCGGGAGCGGGACCGTCGACACCACGGCGCCGTCGGACTGCGCGGTGACGAGGGTGCCGAGGGTGATGTCGGTCCAGCGGAGCAGCTGCGCCGACGGGTCCCACACGATGCTCTCGGCGAGGACCGCCCGGGCGTCGGAGAAGACGGTCACGGGCCCGGTCGTCGCGCTGGTGTTCATCGGACCGGTCTACCGGCGCCGGCTCCGTGCTCCCTCAGTCGGGCGCGCTGCCCACCAGCTCACGCGCTGGGCGACACCTCACGGGACCGCGGTCGCGTGGAGTGTCGCCTGGCACGAAAGTCCGCAGGCCCCGCTTCGATCAGAGGCGGGCGTACCGCGCGCGGAAGAAGCTGTAGACGCCGAAGGCGAGGAACCCGATGCCGATCGCGACCAGGACGAACACGCCACCGGGCATCGAGCGCACCGCGTCGAACGCCGCGTCGAGGCCCGTCGCCTGCTCCGGGTCGCTCCGCAGTCCGGCCACACCGATGAGCACACCGACGATGACCACGGCGATGCCCTTGCCGACGTACCCGACGACCCCGAGCACCGTGACCACCCGGTCGAGCGTCCCGGACGGTCGGGTGATCTGCTTCCGGAACGTCCGCCGACACCCGATGACCACGAGCCCGATGCCGACCGCGACCGCGATCGCGCCGGCGAGGAGCAGCACGAACACCCCTCCGGGCGTCGCGAGGGTCTTCGCCGCGGCACTCTGCGACGAGCTGCTGGAACTCGACCCGGCGCCGAGGGCGTACGACGCCGACGAGTACGCGATGATGCCGTAGACCACGGCCTTCGCGACGTCCTTCGCCCGGGCGAGCCACCCACGCGTGCTGTCCGACCGGCCGCCGACGACGGCCTCGACGATCAGCCGCACGGTGAGTGCGGCCGTACCGATCGCGATCAGCCAGAGCAGGAAGACCCCGCCCGGCACGGCAGCGATCTGCTGCAGTGCTCCGGACTGGTCGGTCTCACCGCCGGAGGACGCGTTGCCGATGCCGAGCAGGATCGCGAGGTACCCGATCAGCAGGTGGACGATGCCGCTGCCGACGAAGCCGGCGCGAGCGGTCAGCTCGAACCAGCGGCTGTCCGCCGCTCGTCGGACCTGTCGTCCGGTCTCCCGTGCTGCGTGCTCTGCTGTGTCGCTCATCCGGTCAAGCGTGCCCGACGCGGGCCGGTCTGTCCGGGCCGCGCCGGGCAGTGGACGCGGACCGACGTCGGACGGGCGGCGCGGGGGCGGGCTGCACCCGCGCCTCCCGTCAGTCGCCCTTCACGTTGACGACCTGCCGCAGCGTGTGCCGGATCGACACGAGGTCCGACGCATCCGCCATGACCTGGTCGATCGGCTTGTACGCGCCCGGGATCTCGTCGAGGAACGCGTCGGTGTCGCGGTACTCGATGCCGACCATCGCCTCCCGCAGCTGGTCGTGGGTGAAGGTCCGCCGTGCCGCGCTCCGCGAGAACAGCCGGCCGGCTCCGTGCGGCGACGACTCGAGCGACGGCTTGTTGCCGAGGCCCTCGACGACGTACGACGCCGTGCCCATGGACCCGGGGATCAGGCCGGCCTGACCTGCCGTCGCCTGGATCGCGCCCTTGCGGGACACCCACACGGACTTCCCCCAGTGCGTCTCGCGCTGCGTGAAGTTGTGGTGGCAGTTGATCCGCTCCTGCTCGTCGACGGGGGTACCGACGACCTCGGACAGCTGTCGCACGACGCGGTCCATCATCTCCTCGCGGTTGAGCAGGGCGAAGTGCTGTGCCCACCGCAGCTCGGCGATGTACCGGTCGAACTCCGGCGTGCCCTCGACCAGGTAGGCGAGGTCGGGGTCCGCCAGCTGGATCCACCAGCGCTCCATCAGCCGCTTGGCGACCGTGATGTGCCGCTGTGCGATCTTGTTGCCGACGCCCCGCGATCCGGAGTGCAGGAAGAGCCAGACCCGGTCCTGCTCGTCGAGGGAGACCTCGATGAAGTGGTTCCCGGAGCCGAGCGTGCCGAGCTGGTTGCGCCAGCCGCCGTGCGCCTGCGCGGGGTCGAACCCGGCGGCGTCGGCCATCGCCTCGAGCTCGGCGATCCGCGGCTCGGCGGTCGCGACGATCTTGCGGTTCGACGCGCCGGCCGACAGCGGGATCGCGCGCTCGATCTGCTCGCGCAGCTCCTGCAGGTCGTCGGGCAGGTCGGCCTCGGTGAACTGGGTCCGGACCGCGATCATGCCGCAGCCGATGTCGACGCCGACGGCCGCCGGCATGACCGCGCCGAGGGTCGGGATGACGGAACCGACGGTGGCGCCGAGGCCGAGGTGGGCGTCCGGCATCAGGGCCAGGTGCGGGAACACGAACGGCATGCGTGCGGTCGTGCGGGCCTGCTGCTCGGTGTTGTCCTCGAGCATCGAGGCCCAACTCAGCAGCCGGTCGTTGATCTTCTTCATTGCTTCGTCTCGCTTTCAGGACGGTCGTCTGGACGGTCGTCTGGACGGTCTTCGATGACGGTCCGGGACGGTGTCCGGCCTGCGCTCCGGGCGACGTCGAGCGCGACGTGGCGAGGATGAGCAGGACGACGAACGCCCCGGGCCGGGCGGGCACGGGGCGTCGTGGGACGTTCCGTGCCTACGCGGGATAGCGGAGGGACCACTGCTGCTGCGGTTCGGGCAGCACGGCGGTCGCGTCGAGCTGGAGCTCGACGCGTTCCTCGTTGTGCTGCACGGCGCGCATGCGCGGTCCTTCCGGTGTGCCCGGGGCGGGCGTTCCTGCCGGCGGCGTTGGTGCCGCTGGCGTTCCTGCCGGCGGCGTTGGTGCCGCTGGCGTTCCTGCCGTTGGGCAGGAGAGCCACAGTAGTGCGACACGCCCGGGATGCGCAACTCACCCGGGCGTGTCGCGGTCGTCCACAGTCGGGAGGTCCGTCCCGCGTCCTCCACAGCGGGGTACGTCCGCCTGATGGTCGCGCCTCGGGCGCGGGCAGTCTAGGTGCATGACGGAGCGCACCGAAGACACCCTCGACGCGGTCGACACCCACGCACGCACCGACGGCTACGCCCCGCTCCGCACCTACGGAGCGATCGGCGATGGTCGGACCGTCGCGCTCATCGCCCGCGACGGACAGATCGACTGGCTGCCGATCCCCTCGATGGACTCGCCGCCCGTGTTCGCGGAGATCCTCGACGCCGAACACGGCGGCCACGTGGCGCTCCGCCCGGTGGACCGATCGGCCGAGGTCACCCGCGAGTACCTGCCCGGCACCAACGTGCTCGTCACCACGTGGACGACACCGTCCGGGCGGGCGACGGTGACGGACGCGATGGTCACCGGGGTCGCCGGCCGCCTGCCGTGGGCCGAGGTCGCGCGCTGTGTCCAGGGGGTCAACGGGTCCGTGGAGTTCGAGTGGGCCGTCGTGCCCGGCACCCTGCTGGGGACCGCTGAGCCGAAGCGCCTCGACACCGCGAACGGCGCCGTCATCGGCATCGACGGCATCACGATCGCGATCGTCGAGCAGGGGTTCGATCCGGTGGACGACGACCGCCCGCGCTTCTCCGGCCGGTTCACCACCGGCGACGGATCGAAGCACATCCTGACCATCGTGGGCACGCACGACGAGCCGATCTTCATGCCGCGGCCGGAGAGTGCACTCGCCGCGATGGACCGCACGATCGACAACTGGGCGACGTGGTCGGAGGAGTTCTCCTACGACGGCCCCTGGGCCGAGGCGGTGCAGCGCAGCGCCCTCGCCCTGAAGCTGCTCATCTTCTCGCCGACCGGTGCGATCGCGGCGGCGCCGACCACGAGCCTGCCCGAGGACCGGACCGGCGGCAAGAACTGGGACTACCGGTTCGCCTGGGTGCGCGACCTGTCGTACACCGTGCACGCCCTGACCCGGTTCGGCCTGCGCGAGGAGACCCACGCGGCGGTGTCGTGGGTGATGCGCACCATCGCCGAGCACGACGAGGACATGCCGATCTTCTACGAGCTGGACGGCACGAAGAGCGACGACGTCGAGGAGCGCGACGTCCCCGGGTGGAACGGCATCGGCCCGGTCACGGTGGGCAACCGCGCCGGCGACCAGCTGCAGCTCGGGGTCTGGGGTGACGTCTTCGAGATCCTGCGTCAGTACGTGAACGCCGGCAACGTCCTGGACCGGAAGACCGCGGCCGTTTTGCAACAACTCGCCGACGACGCCTGCCACCGGTGGGAGGAACCGGACTCCGGCATGTGGGAGCTCGAGGACACCCAGCACTACGTCACGAGCAAGATCGGCTGCTGGCAGGCCCTCGACGCCGCGGTGGACCTCCACGATGCTGGCATGATCGACGGGCCGCGCGCCAAGTGGGTCGAGAACCGCGAACTGATCACGCAGTGGGTCGCGGAACACGGCTGGGACGAGGAACGCGGTCACTACGTGATGTACCCGGGTTCGGACGCGCTCGACACGTCGATCCTGCTGCACGCGATGAGCTCCTTCGACCGCGGTCCACGCATGGCGTCGACCATCCGGGCGATCGAGGAGCAGCTGCAGCGCGGACCGCTGGTGTACCGCTACTCGGGCATCGAGGACGAGGAGTCGCCCTTCGTCGCGTGCTCGTTCTGGCTCGCTGCCGCGATGGCCTGCACGGGCCGGATCGACGACGCACGGACCCTGATGGACGAGATGGTCGGCCAGGCGAACGACGTCGGGCTGTTCAGCGAGATGATCAGCGAGGACGGCTCGTTCATGGGCAACCTCCCCCAGGGGCTGTCGCACCTGGCGCTCATCCAGGCAGCGCTGACCATCGAGGAGCTGACTGGCGAGGACGACCACTCGGAGTGATCATGGAGGGGTCATGAACGACGTCGATGCACGGATGGACCGGCTCCGCAGGGCCGCTCGCTACCGTTACCAGCAGCTGGTCGACAGTGAGATCGAGCGGGGGTCGCTCGATCCGGACGAGGTGCGTGAGGAACGCCGCCTGCTGAAGGCGGCCGACGTCGCCGCCCACGCTCGGGCGCAGATCGAGGAGGCCGAGCGTCGCGGCGTCTTCGAGGGCAATCCGTACCACGGCAAGCCCCTGCCCGGGAACGACGGGCAGCACGACCCGGACTGGTGGATTCGCTCGAAGATCGAACGCGAGGACATCCGCGGTATCGCTCCGCCTGCCCTCGCACTCCGCACCGAGGACGCGGAACTCGACGATGCCCTCGACGCACTGTCGACGGAGGCCGACGTGCGCGATGTCCTGGTGGACTTCAACGCCCGGGTGAAGGAAGCCCGACGTCAGCTGCTCGGTGGGCCGCCGGTCGTGACGCCGCTGCGGGACGTCGATGACGAGGTCACCGCGTGGCGTGACCGCCGGGAGGCCCGTCTCGCCGCGGCCGCAGCGGCTGCGGCCGCACTGGCGGCCGGGTCTGACGACCGACCTCGTCGGTGGTGGCGCCGGCGTCACTGAACGTGGTGAAGGGCCGTCCCGGTTGCCCGGGGCGGCCCTTCACGAGTGGTGCGGTGGTGCGT